>CAZANK010000307.1:3486-4954 GCA_964486235.1 uncultured Prolixibacteraceae bacterium
AAAACCTGGTTCCTTTTGCAAATGAAGGAACTGGTTGAGATGGAAGAAGAGATCCTGCAATACAAGGGGAAACAGCTTCCCGACGAGCTTCTGTCCCGGGCCAAGAAAGACGGTTTTGCCGACAAGTACCTGGCCAAAATAACGGGCATTTCCGAAGAGGGGATCAGGGCCAGGCGGATTTCCCTGGGTATCGTAGAAGCCTGGGAGCCTGTTCCCGTGAGTGGCGTGGAAGATGCCGCGTACTATTTTTCGACCTACAATGCTCCCGACCAGGTGGAAGTGAAGGAAGCCAGGAAGATCATGGTGTTGGGGGGAGGACCGAACCGGATCGGACAGGGAATTGAGTTTGACTATTGTTGTGTTCATGCCGCGTTTGCCATTCGTGATGTAGGTTACCAGTCGATCATGGTCAACTGCAACCCGGAAACGGTGTCGACCGACTATGACACTTCCGACCGGCTTTATTTTGAGCCGCTGACTGCCGAAGATGTGTTAAGCATTTACAACAAGGAAAAGCCCGAGGGCGTGATCGTGCAGTTTGGCGGGCAAACGCCGTTGAACCTGGCGAATGAATTGTCCGGAGCCGGTGTGAAAATACTGGGAACAACTCCCGAAACCATTGACCTTGCTGAAGACCGTGACCGCTTTCGTCACGTCATGGAAAAATTGGGCATTCCGCAGCCGGAATCGGGTATGGCCAGCACGCTGGAAGAAGCGCGGGAAATCGCTGCCCGGATCGGTTACCCGCTCATGGTACGTCCGTCGTACGTGCTGGGAGGAAGGGCCATGCGGGTTGTCACCGACGAGGAAATGCTCGAACGGTATATCGCCGATGCCGTGGATGTTTCGCCCGACCGCCCCCTGCTGATCGATAAATTTCTGGAGGACGCCATTGAGACAGAAGCCGACGCGATTGCCGACGGCACCGACGCGTTTGTGCCGGTGGTCATGCAGCATATTGAATATGCCGGCATCCATTCGGGTGATTCGGCCTGCGTGATCCCCCCGGTCATTATTGCTGAAAAGCACATTGAAACGATCAAGGATTATACCCGGCGGATCGCCATCGAACTAAAGGTCGTCGGGTTGATGAATATTCAATATGCCATCTATGAGGATCAGGTGTATATTCTCGAGGCCAACCCGCGGGCATCGCGCACGGTGCCGCTGGTGTCGAAGGTGTGTGGCATTTCGATGGCCAAGATAGCCACCGGGATACTGCTTGGGAAAAAGCTTTCCGATTTTAATCTGAAAGCGCGGAAATTCAAGCACTACGGCGTGAAGGAGGCCGTTTTTCCCTTTAATATGTTCCCCAATGTAGACCCGTTGCTTGGTCCGGAGATGCGTTCAACCGGCGAGGTGCTCGGATTGGCGTCCACCTACGGGATGGCGTTTTTCAAATCGCAGGAAGCGACACAAACCCCGCTTCCGGTGAACGGAACTGTCTTGATCACCATGGCCGACCGGG
>CAZANK010000308.1:0-4932 GCA_964486235.1 uncultured Prolixibacteraceae bacterium
TACCTGCATAATATTTACGAAATCCAGGTGCTGGAAAATTATAACAACAACAATAAGACATATGTAAATGGCCAGGCAGGGGCGATTTACAAACAACACTCGCCCCTTGTCAACCCGCTCCGCAAACCAGGCGAGTGGAATGCTTATGATATAATTTTTACTGCACCGACATTCAACGCCAATGGTACCTACCGTACCAATCCCCGGGTGACAGTCATGCTCAATGGCATATTGATTCAGAATAATGCCATATTATACGGAACCACCAGCGATGATATGATTGTAAAAAAAGAGAAAGGGGGTATAACCCTTCAGGATCATGGTTGTGAAGTAAATTACAGGAATATTTGGATCCGGGAGCTTTAAATCAAATTTTAAGACAGAAAGGAGTAACCCAATAAAAGGTATTAAAATGACAAACAACAATTCAAGAAGAACATTCCTAAAAACAGGAGCATTGGGACTGACAGGATTAACGGTAGTCCCGGGAGTGGTGATGGGTAAAGCTACGGGGAAAACAGGACGCGTTTCCCCAAGCGATAAGTTAAATATTGCGGCAGTAGGCATAGGAGGTATGGGAAGGGCCAATATTGATGAAATGGCCACGGAAAATATGGTTGCATTCTGTGATGTTGACTGGAAATATGGAGCCAATTCATTTAACAGCTACCCCAAAGCCAAACGTTACAAAGATTACCGCAGGATGTATGACGAGATGGGAAAAAGTATCGATGCCGTACTGGTGGCCACCGCTGATCATACCCACGCAATCATTGCTGCCGATGCCATAGTAATGGGTAAACATGTTTACGTTCAAAAGCCATTGACACACAGCGTATATGAATCCAGGTTGTTAACCAAGCTGGCAGAAAAGTACAAAGTAGCCACCCAGATGGGGAACCAGGGAGCTTCCGGAGCAGGCACTAACCGGACATTGGAATGGTTATGGAACGGAGAGATAGGGGAGGTAACGCGGGTAGATGCAAGTACTGACCGTCCAATCTGGCCCCAGGGGTTGAACCGTCCGGAGAAGGAAGATGTAATACCTGAAACACTGGACTGGGATTTATTTATTGGCCCTGCGCCCACGCGTCCGTACAATAATATTTACCACCCGTGGAACTGGCGTGGCTGGTGGGATTTTGGAACAGGAGCGCTTGGAGACATGGCCTGCCATATCCTGCACGTGGTTTTTGAAGGTCTGCAGCTAAAGTACCCGACCAAAGTCCAGGGGACTTCAACGGTTGTGATGTCTGACTGTTGCCCGACAGCCGAGAAGGTAATCTATACATTTCCTGCGCGTGGGGTGAAGGACAAACTAAAATTGCCGGAAGTAACGGTCACCTGGTACGACGGGGGATTTACACCGCCGCGTCCTGCCGGGGCGGACGGAAAGGATATAAGCAACTGTACGATTTTCTACGGGACAAAAGACACCTTAATCTGCGGGAGCCATGGAGGGGAGCCCTGGTTAACTTCAGGTAGAGTTCCTAAGGCACCTAAAAAACGTCGTGAAATAAACGTCAGTCATGAACAGGATTGGATCCGGGCATGTAAAGAATCGCCGGAGAACAGGGTAAAAACAGCTTCTGATTTTAGTTTGGCAGGTCCGTTCAACGAAATGGTGGTTATGGGAGTTTTGGCAGTAAGGCTTCAGGAGCTCAAAAAAGAACTTCTGTGGGATGGAGAAAACATGCGATTCACCAACATCGGGGATAATGAGAAGTCAAGTTTCAGGCTGCAGAACCAGTTTAGTGTTGTTAATGGTGATCCGACCTGGAATAACAAAGACACCGAACCGGTATATGCCGGGCAATTTGCCGAAGAATTGATTAAACACAATTACCGTGAAGGCTGGAAATTGCCTGATATGCCCTGATTCCCAAATATTTAAAATATTGTCAGGGCAGCCATCTCGTTGCCCTGACAATCTAAACAAGACAAACAACTTTTACCTATTTTAAAAATTATAATGAAATACAGTTTTTTTTTAATTATAGCAATCCTTTTTATATATACGGCAGCGGTTGCCCAAAGAAACGACGTTGATGAACAAAAAGAATATATTGCACAGTCCTCATATAAAGTAAAAAACTACCCGAATAAATTTAAATCGAACAAACCAAAAAATATTATCTTGATGATAGGGGATGGCATGGGAGTAACACAGGTTTATGCCGGGTTTACAGCAAACAAAGGACATCTTTTTCTTGAAAATATGAAAACGATAGGATTCTCGAAAACATATTCAGCCAGCGGTTATATAACCGATTCGGCAGCAGGAGGTACAGCTCTTGCTACGGGGGTGAAAACATACAACGGGGCTATTGGGATTGACGCTGAAGGCAACCCCGTAAAGACCATTCTTGAGTATGCAGAAGAAAAGGGAAAGTCAACGGGACTGGTTGCGACTGCAGCAGTAAACCACGCTACTCCTGCTGCTTTTATAGCACACCGGAAAGACAGGGGAATGTATGAAGACATAGCGGCCGATTTTTTAAAAACAGATATTGATGTTTTTATTGGAGGTGGGTACAAATATTTTACCGAACGTAAAGATGGCAGAGACCTGGTGGAAGAATTAAAGCAAAAAGGCTACAATGTTGAACAGGAGATGAAAAACGTAGCAGGAGTAAAAAGTGAGAAATTGGCCGGGCTGGTTGCAAGCGAACATTTGCCTCATGCTGGTGAACGTAACGGCATGCTTCCTTTGGCCACAAAAACAGCAATAGATATATTAAGCCGGAATAAAAATGGTTTTTTTCTGATGGTTGAAGGCAGCCAGATCGATTGGGGAGGACATCAAAACAACGTGTCTTATATTGCTGAGGAAATGCTGGACTTTGACAGGGCAATTGGTAAAGCTTTGGATTTTGCCGCAAAAGACGGTAAGACGCTGATAATTGTAACCGCCGATCATGAAACAGGAGGTTTTTCAATTTTTGGAGGTGATATCAATGCGGGGGTGGTTACCGGTGGATTTAATACCGGCGGGCATACCGGAGTTATGGTCCCGGTATTTGCATATGGTCCTGGTGCCAGGGAGTTTATGGGGATTATGGAGAATACGGATGTAGCGAAACAACTGATTTCTTTCATCAATAAAAAATAATCAGCGGATTATAAGTTTTCCTGAAAGTATTCTGAACCTAAATGAATAACAGTAAGTATATATGAGAAAAGATATTTTAAAAATCGGCCCGTTTAAGATACCAATATTATTTTTATTTCCTTTTGTTCTTTTTAGTTCAGGATGCACGAATCGTAATAATAATCTGGGGTCAGATATATTGACAGATTGTGGGTCAATCCAATGGATAGGAGACGGGAAGTTTTTTCCCGAAAACGACTCTGTTTTTTATCAGGATGATCCAGCGCCTTTTTTCAGGAAGGAGTTTATATTAACAGAAAAGCTGCAATCAGCCCGGCTGCTGATTACGGCAGCAGGATATTACCGGGCCAGCATTAACGGGACCAGGGTAGGCAATAATCTGCTGGATCCTGCCTGGAGTGACTTTGGTAAACGGGTTTATTACTCAGAATATGATATTTCCGGGATGCTGAATTCCTCCCGGAATTGTATCGGGATCACTCTCGGTAACGGTTTTTATAACCCGTTGCCACTGCGTTTGTGGGGAGGGCTTAACCTCAGGGATGCGTTAAAAACAGGCCGCCCTGTATTTATCGCAAAGATTGTTCTGGAATATAAAAATGATGAAAAAGAGGAAATTGTAACTGATGAAAGCTGGAAATACAATTATGGGCCAATTCAAAGAAACAACGTCTATCTTGGTGAAGTCTATGATGCCCGGAATGAGATAAAAGACTGGGATCATCCCGGCTTCGATGATTCATCCTGGGCAAAAGCTGTTTCTTCTAAAGGACCGGGAGGAAAACTGGAAGAATCATTCTTTCCTCCGATACAGGTCAGAAAACGAATCCGTCCGGTAAAGATATATTCCCCGAATGATGGGGTTTATATTGCAGATATGGGCGTCAATTTTACAGGAACATACAGGATTAAGCTGGGTGGTCATGCCGGGGATTCGGTTGTTTTCCGGTTCGGTGAAAGAATTTATCCCGACGGAAGTTTGAATCCCATGACTACCGTTTGCGGGCAAATTAAAGAGAAAGGTATGGGTGGCCCGGGAGCGCCGGATATTGCCTGGCAAACTGATACGTATATTTTTGGAGACAGTTCTGAAACTTTTTATCAGCCTGAGTTCACTTTTCATGCTTACAGATATATGGAAATTTTGGGGTTGACAAACACGCCTGCTCCCGGTGACATAGAAGGGATTTTCCTGAATTCCAACGTTGAGGCACATAGTAATTTTTTATGCTCATCTCAATTGCTGAATGCTATTCAGGAAGCAACACAAAGAACTTTTCTTTCCAATCTGATCAGCGTTCAAACCGATTGTCCTGCCAGGGAAAAATTTGGATATGGAGGCGATTTGAATGCGACAAGCGAAGCCTTTATCTGTAATTTTAATATGAAGTCGTTTTACCGAAAAACCGTTTATGACTGGGTGGATGCAGTCAATGATTCGATATTTGTGGATACAGCACCTTATGTGGGATTGGAATATTGCGGATTGAGTTGGGAATCGGCTTTTCTCACTACTCAGTACTGTCTTTACCTTTACTACAATGATACATCCCTTGTTAGGGAAATGTATGAGTTCGATAAAAAATGGATGGAAAAGGCTGCCCGACTGCATCCTGGCGGATGGGTCGATTCCGGCCTCGGTGATCATGAATCGTTAATTCCGGTTCCGGTAGAACTGACAGGAACCAGCCACTATCTCTGGTGCGCGGAAATTATGCAGAAGTTTGCTTTATTAATGGAGGACAGCGAGGGTGGAGAAAGGTACGGGAAACTGGCCCGAACGATAAAAAAACGGTTGAAACAAACCTTTTGGGATAATC
>CAZANK010000309.1:0-2667 GCA_964486235.1 uncultured Prolixibacteraceae bacterium
GTCCGGGAGTATGTCGATGCCTCCAGGGCGGAAGGGTTGGGTATTGGCTTTTACTACTCGCTGATCGACTGGCACCACCCGCATTTCACTATCGATGGGGTTCATCCCCAACGGCCAAATGATCCAAAAGAATATGAGCAGCTCAATAAAGGTCGCGACATGAACATTTACAGGGAATACCTGCACAATCAGGTGCGTGAACTCCTGACCAATTACGGGAAGATCGACATCATCTGGCTCGATTTCTCTTACCCGGGCGAACACGGGAAAGGGGAGAAAGACTGGGATTCCAAGAAACTGCTGGCCATGGTCAGGCAGTTGCAGCCGGGCATCATGGTGAACGACCGTCTGAACCTGAGCGACTATGAAGATGGTTATGATTTCATCACCCCCGAACAGTACAAAGTGACCCAATGGCCCGAAGTGAACGGGAAGAGGGTTGCCTGGGAAACCTGTCAGACGTTTAGCGGGTCCTGGGGATACTACCGGGATGAACATACCTGGAAAGACTCCAGGCAATTGTTGGTCCTGTTGATTGAAACGGTTAGCAAAGGGGGAAACATTCTTCTGAATGTGGGCCCGACGGCACGGGGGGAATTTGACTGGAGGGCCGACCAGGCGCTGAGTGCCATCGGAAAATGGATGTCGCACAACAGCCGGTCTATCTATGGATGCACGGAGGCTCCCGAAGCGTTTGAGGTCCCGGAACACAGCCTTTTGACGTATAACCCCAAAACAAACCGGTTGTACATTCATTTGGTCGATTACCCGCTTCAGAATTTCCGGTTACCCAATTACAAGGGCAAGATCAAATACGCCCAGTTCCTGCATGACGGCTCTGAAATCCGGATCACAGAACGGTACGGGCACGGCACAAAAGAATCTGAAAATGCGAATGATCTCAACCTGGGCCTTCCCGTCACCAAACCCAACCATGAGATTCCGGTGATTGAGTTATTTTTGAATTAAGGTTCGCCTTGCGGTGTCCCTTTAAGCTTCCCTGTTGGGAAAAGAATTTTACTTTTGCGGCACATTAATCAAAAACCGATGAGACAAGCAGAAATTCATACCAACAGGGGAGTCATGAAAATTCGTTTTTACGAAGAAGACGCTCCCGGAACCGTCGAGAACTTTGTCAAACTTTCACAGTCGGGGTTTTACGACGGATTGACCTTTCACCGGGTGATCCCCAATTTTGTCATCCAGGGAGGTTGTCCGGAAGGAACCGGGGCCGGAGGCCCGGGATACACCATTAAATGTGAACTTACCGGGAATAATCAGTACCACGACCGCGGTGTTTTGTCGATGGCACACGCCGGAAAGGACACCGGGGGCTCACAGTTTTTTATTTGCCACAGCCGGAAAAATACGGCACACCTGGACCGTCACCATACCTGCTTCGGCAAGGTTTATGAGGGGCTGGAGGTGATCGATGCCATCCGCGCCGGGGATGTGATCGAGCGAATCGACATTCTCAAAGCATAAATTTACACCACTTTTTTAATCCTATCAGGGCCGGTAAAACCAATTTTACCGGCCCTGATAGGATAATTCCTTTTACTTCACTTAAAAAATTCTTTCAAGAATCACGTTCACCATTTTTATCCTACCTTTATTAAACATTTGTCATTAAACCCTATGGTTCGGGCGAATATTACGATGTGGGAATCGGGTATGTACTTCCCTGGTAAATAAAGTGCATAAGCGAAAAGAGGCTGTCAAAATCAATGACAGCCTCTTTTTTTATCGCACTACGGTCGAACGATAGTCAACTCCGGCTCATTTGTCATCCCAATCGTCGGTGCGGAAAGACGATGCCGGTAAACCTTCGCTATTAAACAGCTCGCCTACCACAAAATCGTCGAATGCATACCGGGCGGCCACCGGCTTGCTCACGAACGGAGAAACCAACGTGATCCCGGTACCGGTGATGGTTGCCGTTGCCGGATAAAAACGTTTATTTTCGCCGGCAACCTTAAAATTGGTCAGTTCCTTCCCGAAAGTCGTCAGTCCGTTCCCGGCGTGGTCGAATGTGAGTTTCACCACACTTCCTTCAACCGTCATTTCCTTGAAAACCGGACCGGAATATGCAAAACCTTTCTGACCGTAGGTGTTGGCCAAGGCCAGGTAAGCCAGCCGCTCTCCGGCCGCCTCTTTGTTGGCAGGGTGTATACAAGCCGCTTCCCCGACATCCATGATACAGGCCATGCCAATATTGGGGATCGCCGCAGACGCTTTCAGTTGGGCTTCCCTTAAAAAAGCGGAGTTAATACCGCCGCCATACTGAAACGGAGCAATTTGCACATAGTAGAATGAGAAATCGCCGACGCCCCATTCTTCGCGCCAGTTTTGAATCAGGCCCGGCATCAGCTTTTCATACTGCTTGTATTCATTCCGGTTTGACTCGCCCTGATACCAGATCCCTCCCTGAATCGCGTATCCTGCCATCGGGTTGATCATGGCGTTGAAAAGGACAGTCGGTGTTTGCGGTGAGAGATTCTGTGTTTGATTTTTATCGGGAAGCGGTACAAAATCAAACTTTTTGATCCCGCTTTCGCTCATCCAGGGTTCAATCCGGGTTCCACCCCAGCTCGTGTTGATCAGTCCGACGGGAACGCCAAGCGCCTCCTGGACCATCCTTCCAAAGAAATAAGCCGTTGCGCTGAA
>CAZANK010000309.1:2767-4889 GCA_964486235.1 uncultured Prolixibacteraceae bacterium
TGCTGCAAGATCATGTGATCACCGAAAATTGCCGGCATTTTCACTTCAGCCTTCAGGGAGACCGAAATCAGCGAGATTGCAAAAAACAAACTGAGAATACATACAATACGTCTTTTCATAATTGATTAAATTATTAAGGTTATTCGATATCGTCATCTTAAAACCATGACAAAAATAGAAAACATATCGGTAAATACCCTTCTTCTTGTTCTGTTTAACGTTTAGGTCCGAGCGTGCCGCCTTCGTTATAGTTTTGATTGGGATAGGAACCGGGCTTACCCACTCCGGTTTCGATCAGCGACCTCAGTTCATCCAGGTGGTTTTCATAAACATCGCGCGGGCTGCCCTGATGCCTGGCCGCCACCGAAGCTGCCATTCCCACCACTTCGCCCATCATCCCGGTGGTACGCATCACCCTGACTGTTCCCAGCGCGACATGGGTTACGCTGATATTACGCCCCGCCATAAATAGGTTATCCACATTCCGGGAATAGAAGCACCGGTAAGGGACCGGATAGTAATGAATCGGAATATGTTTGGCAATCGACTTGAACTCCATGCCGGGAAAATGTTCTGTATTTTTCGGGTCGGGATAGTGCAGGTCGATGGTCCAGGAGGTTGGGACTGAGGCATCCGGATAAATCACATGACCGGTCAGGTCCTGCTCCTTGAGGACGAAGTCGCCCATGAGTCGGCGCGACTCCCGTTTGCCGGCCACATAAGCCACCCACTCCAGCCGTCTCTTGCCGTATTTCTCCTTCTCCCTGCCAAAATTCTTCAGCCAGGACCAGTTCGAATACACCACCAGCAGGCCGTAATCGCGGATCCGTTCAAAATCGTTGATCTGGTCGAAGTTCATCCCGGTTTCCCAGGTCCACTCGCCCATGGTCACCTGCTGCGCGTTCCGGTCGTTGAATTCCACCCCGTAACTGAAAATGGGGAAACTCCCGGCCTGCGGATCTTCGGCGGAGTACCACTGCACCGACGACCCCATAGTCATCTTGTCGGCGATTTCGGGGGCCGTTGTCTCGCCGAATTCCGCTTTGCTTTCGCGGCCCATGGCAAAGTCAGCGCCGGCAAGAAAGCCGATCGTGCCATCGCCGGTACAATCGGCAAACAACGGTGCTGAGAAACTCAGTTCTTCAGCCGTTTCGACCTGACGGGCCATGATCTTTGTTATTTCAGAACCCTTTTTTTCAACGGCAAAAGCGCGGTAGTTTAAGAACAGGGAAATGTTGGGTTCTGCCTGAACGAGCGCCAGTTTCTTGTCATCCTCGTAATACCCGGCAGGTTGCGCATTCCCGCCTTTCGCCGGTCCGATTTCCTTCACCACATCACCCAGGCGGGGATACGGGTCGATATTGATCCTGCCGCCGAGGTGAACCCGGACTTCCGAGCTGTTGTTCCCTCCCAGCACGGGCCTGTCCTGAATGAGGGCCACTTTCAGCCCCAGGCGGGCCGCCGATATCGCCGCGGTTGTTCCGGCCACGCCACCTCCAACCACCACCAGATCGAATTTTCCGGCCTTTCCCGGTTTTGAGGGAATGTTCAGCATCTTTTTCCTGAAAGCGTACAGAGTCGTGGCATCATTGGGGGGGAGATTTTCGTCCATGGTGAAAAAGACAGCGTCGCAGCGACCGTTAAAGCCGGTGAGGTCGCGCAGCGCAACGGTGGCCGTTTTGCTTTCAACGGTGACCGTGCCGGCGTCCTGCCACATCCATGCCGATCCGGTTGTGCCCAGATCGGCGCCGGTTGACTCGCCGTTGACCAGCACCCGGAATTTTCCCGGTCCCTCTCCTTCGTCCCAGGGCGACGTCCAGTTATAGGTCCGCACAAACACCTGGTATTCGCCCGCTTTTGGAAAACGAACCCCGGTAACAGCATCTTTCACGGGCTTCCCTATCCCATGGGCCATCAGGTACGAAGAACCCATCTGTTCCATGAACTGCTGGTCAACCACCCAGCCGCCTTTGTCGGAAAAGCTTTCGGCCTCCACCAGAACAGAAAAAGAATTACCTGCGATAAGTTGCAGGGTGACAAGCATGAACCATCCGAAAAACACTATTATTCTCAACTTCATCTTATTGACTTAAATCCTCACATCATTTGACCGTCAAAGTTA
>CAZANK010000310.1:0-4887 GCA_964486235.1 uncultured Prolixibacteraceae bacterium
CCCGCAGATACCTGAAGCAATGAAAGTAACAGTAAAATAATACTCAACTTCATAATCATTAATAATTTTTTGAGTGGCGGAAAAATCCTGCCACCAAAGTCCGACTTTTTTTTCATAAATTTGTATGTTTTGAATTTGTAAATGTTTCAGACATCCGATGTCCGGGACTTTTTACAAGGGGAACAGTTGCCTCTGTTCCCCTTTTTGACCAGGGGTACATCGGTCTGCCGATCTCAAAAATTTTTCTTATCCATGCTTATTGTTTTTATCATAACTAATACTGACTGTTCTGCCCTGTATCCGGTAATTTAAACCCGTGGTCATTCTTATCTTAAACAAGGCGTCGACAATGTTGTGGTTGTATTCAAAGATGCCTCTTAACCGAATCCTGCCTATCGTTGTGTCTTCAAACTCAATCGTCACATTATAAACTCGTTCCAGTTTCCTAAAGATATCCGACAGGGCCGCATCCTTAAACAGGAACTTCCCTTCGTGCCACGCGGTGTACAATTCCGTATCGACCTTTTCAATCCCGATTTTTTGCTTTCCGGCATCATACACGGCCCTTTCGCCCGGCCCGATCAAAACGGAACGGCCTTCTCTTTCATTCGGAATGATCTGAACACTTCCTTCTTCCAGGATGGTTTCCACAGTCCGGGAATTTTTGTGAACGGACACATTAAACGAAGTCCCCAGCGCCCGTACCTGAACCACGCCGGCCTGTACCCTGAAGGGCCTGCCTTTGTCGCCGCTGACTTTAAAGTAAGCTTCTCCGTCGAGGGTAACGTCCCGGTACCGATCGTTATACCGGTTATCGTACCTGATCGTAGTCCCTGAGTTTAACCAGACCTCGGTCCCATCGGCTAATGTACATTTTGAAATCTGGCCTTCGGGCGCTGCGATCTCGGTGTATTGAAGCGGGCGGTCATTCTGAGAAGATTTCAGGTAATACCATCCAAAAGCAATCAAGACAGGAAGAAGCAGAATGGCTGCTGCTTTGTAAATAAGCGAGAGTATCCCTGGAGTTCTTCGGGAAGCGATATCCCGGAGAATACGAAAACTGATCCGGGTATAATCATCATCAACTGTTTTCTGCGATATCCAAAACGGGCTGGTCTGCCATAATTTTAAACACTTTTCGTAAATCCTTCTGTTTTCTTCCGAACCAGCCTTCCACTCCTCCAACTGTTTGAGTTCCTCAGGGGAAGCATTTCCCGAAAAAGCCTTCGCAATAAGCGTATCATGATTGTTATTGTCTTTCTCCATCCGTTCAGTAATATCTTGTGTCCTTTTATTCCTGAGACGTAAGGTGGAGAAAACACCCTGTAAAAAAGATGCTTATTTTTTTGAGAAAATAAATACCATCAAATTAACCCACTGATAATCAGAAAGGCTATTTCTGAGTTTTTTTAACGCGATGCCCATCTGCATCTCGACTGTTTTGACCGATATGCCCAGTTTCCCGGCAATCTCGGCATATTTCAACTCTTCAAACCTGCATAAGATAAAAATCTCACGGCACTTCTCAGGCAAAGCCTGAATGGCGCTGTTAATGCGGGCATTTAACTCTGCGACTTCGATATGATCGGTCAATACCGTATCCTCCTGGATTAATCCGGACAAAGCTTCCTGATTGCTTTTCTCCTTCGTCAGGTGATCGATGCAGCGATTCCGGACCGAATTAAAAAGATAAGCTTTTATGGAGTAGGTCACATTCAGGCTTTCTTTTTTTACCCAAAGCGCAACAAATACTTCCTGCACAAGCGATCTCGCCACTTCGGGATCATGAACGATTTTGCCGGCATAAAAACACAGTCGGGTATAATAACCGTCATAGGCTTTCCTGAAAGCGGCCTCACTGCCCTGCTTGATTTCATTGAATCGTATATGGCCATCCTCTGTCAATATCTTACGGCATTAGAATTTCGGGATTTAAAGTAAATAAAAAATGGTACACAAATTGCAGGGGTACGGTCATTAAATACTGAAATGATGAAACGGGCAGCCATGTATATCGCACTATTTGTTCTTCTGATCTCCTGTAGTTCCTCGCAATACGTGACCGGCAGGGGTAGTTTTGATCTCAGTGACGATCTGAATCTGGAGGCAGTCGCTTACCTCTTCGGGGAATCCGAAAACCTGAGACAGTTCGAGCGAAAACTGAACGACCCGGGATTCCGGATATCCAATCTGGACCTGAACGGAGATGGTTATGTCGATTATCTCCGGGTCATTGACGCATCAAACCGGGGAGTATATCTGGTCGTCGTCCAGGCTGTTCTCGGAAGAAACATTTTCCAGGATGTGGCGACCATCACGATCGGAAGGGATATGACGGGGATGCCGGTCGTAGAAGTTGCCGGAGACCCCTATCTCTATGGCTCCAATTATATTTTTGTTCCGCAATATGCCCGTAGTCCGGTCATCGTCAGCTTTTTCTGGGGTCCTCAGTACCGCCCCTGGTATTCTCCCTATTACTGGGGCCATTATCCTTCCTATTACGTGCACCGTAGGCCGTGGCCGGCATATCGGTACCATGCATACATCCACCGCCATAATTACCGCCCCCACTCCTGTCATTACTCCGGTATGCGTAAAATCAGTGTGCCCGATTATGCAAGAAGGAATGATTACGGGGCCAGACGCCCTCAGGATTCGTTTAACAACAGGAATCAGGGTGTTCAAAATAAGGAAGAATTAAACCGGCGAAGACTGGAAGCGCCCGGTCCGGAACTCCGGCCATCGAGTGCCAGAAGATCGGCAGGCCAACCGGTACGGGTGCCCGAAGCTGTCCCTTCCTCACAAAGGTCAGGCTCAAAACAGGAAACCACACCGGCCAGGCGGGAGCGGACAGCTCCTTCCCGGGTCAGTCCGGATTCAAAACCAACGCAGGAACAGCGCGGTACGCCTGCAAAGTCTGGTTCAGACAGAAGATCCGGAACCAAGGTAAACTCTTCATCGACGCAAAAGACCAGCGCCACAAGAGCAAGCGAAAAGAAAACGGTTTCACCTTCGCGCCGGACTGAATCAACATCGAGGCGGCAAACAACCACCCGTTCACAAAAAGCAACAACGCAACCAACCAAAAGCAGGTCGGAAACAACCAAAAGCAGGTCGGAAACAACCACGAGCGGATCAGGAAGAAGATAAAAGATTGAAGTTTCATGATAATCGTTTATTCTTTATCCAGAAGAAATCGATTCCTATTTTTTTATTTCCGGCTTTGCCGACATATTCGACCGTCAGTTCGTTGCCCCCTTCCTTTTTTAAATCAAAAGGTACAGAATTGTAGTTCCTTAAAACCCGGTGATGGGGCCCGCAAAGGTTGATCACCTCTTCCCCGTTCATTTTCAACAGATTTCCGTTCATATAAACCGATACTTCACCGCCATCAGGTAATTTGGCAAAAGTGATGACAAGCCTGCTATTCGAGGTTTCCATATCTTCGGGCAGGGAGAAACTGATTTTGTCCCCCTGAAAGGCAGGGTGCCATATTACAATTTTTCCTCCTGCCCCTAAAGACCACTCTTCCGTCCGGATGTTTGACCCGAAGTGTATCAGTTCTTCTGCATTTATAAAGCGATATCCGTTTGAACCCCTGTAGGCCATTGGCTCCCATTCAGGTACGGTTTGTTCGCGAACATCATCCTTTGTGACCTGAACATGGTCGTCCGGCAAGCCAGGCAATGAATAGAGGTACACCATCCTCCCGTATGCAAAGCCGGGAACTTCTCCGTGATGGAGCAACTCCATATAAAAGGCCAGCCTGTCAGTAAAAGGAATGTCGTCCAAAATATGCCATCTGTAATTCGAGACAAATCCCCGGTTGCCCGGGCCGTCATTCCGGGGCTG
This sequence comes from uncultured Prolixibacteraceae bacterium, assembly GCA_964486235.1. Classification (GTDB taxonomy): domain Bacteria; phylum Bacteroidota; class Bacteroidia; order Bacteroidales; family Prolixibacteraceae; genus JBCFBK01. Next base: position 3,853 of record CAZANK010000310.1, read on the forward strand.
ACCGCAGTAAGGTAAACTAAAAATGGCAGAGGATGACCAGGAATAATTGTAATAATCCTCCGAGCCGGTTCCAAAAAACGAGGGGAAGGTACCCCGGTCGACAAAAATCTTCTCATCTCCTTCTCCCCACCAGTTCCCGTTACTTGCCGGTGCCGGGGAAGGATTCAATAAAATGGAAGTTGCCCCCACCACCCGGCCCTGGCCAAATGCCGTCAAATAGGGGATATCGGTCACATTGACATTGGATGCCTTCAGTTCATGATTGATCCTCCAACGGGCCCTGAAGTGCATCGATTTCCCCTCCGTCCAATCATAACCGGCAACCCTTACGCCTCCGCGAAGCCGGACATTCTCCTCCGAAAGGTTTTCAATTTCAATCCTGGCAGATGTTCTGAAGGGCATCAGAAAACGACATTCCATGGTCCCGTCGGGCTTCACGGAAAAAGGGACCGACTGATATGGGTTTATCCCAGGAGCAGCTCCAAAAAAATCACCAACCGGCGACTGGATCTGAGGAACAGAAGAATCATCAAAATAAACGTTCAGGATACTCTGGCGCAATAGCTTGTTTAAATCACCGCCCGACATTTTTAACGACAAATATTCGATCGCCCGGGACCCCGAAAATCGGATAAGTTCCTTTTTCGACTGTCCGGATATCTCGGCTTCAAACGGGGTGACCGCCGTGGGATCGTCTACCCGGTCTTTCCCAGGATCACGCATGATTTCCGTGACCTCCTCAATCCGGGGAAGGTAACTGGAAAGCCGCGCCGGATCAAACGTCTCCACCTCACAAGGGGGCTCATACACACGAATGCCAACATGGTAAAAATGGGTCTTTTTGAGGTCGCCGATCCATTCAATCCTGCAACTTTTTGCGAAGGGGACCGGGAAATAGGTTGCATCAAACTGGCGGAAAGCATGTGTGTCATCCGCGGGAAAAGTCTCCGGTGCCAGTTTCTCCGGCATTTTCCAAAAGAAATCTGGCGCCGGCCCTTCATAGATGACTAAATCGTCGAGAAACAAGCGTATCTT
>CAZANK010000311.1:0-4863 GCA_964486235.1 uncultured Prolixibacteraceae bacterium
AGCGTAAGATCCGACCGAGAGGAGAATCAGGAGTGAAAAGATGATCGTGCGCATATCCTAAAATTACGCGGAGAGAGAGGGATTCGAACCCCCGGATCCGTGAAGATCAACGGTTTTCAAGACCGCCGCATTCGACCACTCTGCCATCTCTCCTTTGAAGTGGCGGCAAAAGTATGGGATTTTTTTCAAAAGCAGAAGGAATGACCGGAAAAAAACTACGTGTTTCGGAAAAAAAATCCGCATAATGGTTTGCTTTTTTGATTCTTATTTAAGAATTTTATGAAATGTAAAATTGGGGCGTCCGAAAGAGTTGATTTTACTGATGTTTTGGAAAGATCACACGAAGAAGATGTGAAAAAAATGGTAATTAAGTCAGTGCTGCCAATCTGCAAGAGAGGAATAAAAATACGAGCAAACTATAATAATCAGTTTAATTTTAATCCTAAACATGTTTTCCTATGAACAAAGCTCAATTGATTGATGCCATTGCTGAAAAGGCTGGCCTGACTAAGGCTGACGCAAAAAAAGCGCTTGATGCGTTTGTCGAAGCTACAACGGATGCATTGAAAAACGGCGACCGCGTAGCGTTAATTGGTTTCGGGTCTTTCGCGGTTTCGACCCGCAGTGCCAGAACAGGAAGAAATCCTCAATCAGGCGCGCCGCTTACCATTCCTGAAAAGAAGGTGGTGAAGTTTAAACCAGGTGCAGAACTGACTGAGTCCGTTTAAGAGGTATTAAAATTTTGTGGAAGGGAGGCCGTTTTACAGCTTCCCTTTTTTATTTTTCAGACGATGAACAAAGAATTAGTGCAATATCTTTCAACATTTATAACGCCTGGGCGTCTGGAGGTATTCGACCGGATACTGAAACAGCGTACGCGTTATCTCACTGTTGTCCTTGAAGACATCTATCAGCCGCAGAATGCCAGCGCCGTGATCAGAACGGCCGACTGCTTTGGAATTCAGGACCTGTACGTGATTGAGAACAACAACCTTTTCACGATCGACAAGGAAGTGGCGCTGGGAGCATCAAAATGGGTGGATATCAGGAAATTCAACACGAAAGGGAACAGCACGGGGAGGGCGGTCGTTTACTTACGTAAAAAAGGATACCGCATTGTGGCTACTTCACCTCATGAAGGAGATGTTAATCTGGAGGATTATGATTTGGCAAAAGGAAAGACCGCGCTGTTCTTCGGGACCGAGTTGAGCGGTGTCTCCGACCTGGTCAGGTCGGAGGCGGACGAATTTCTTAAGATCCCGATGTATGGGTTCACCGAGAGTCTGAACATTTCGGTGTCGGCAGGCATTATTCTGCAGGAACTGACGCACCGGATGCGCTTGCATCCGGAGGTGGACTGGCTGTTGACGCCGGCTGAACAGGAAGAAGTCAAATTAAGCTGGCTGCGACGTTCGATAAAGATGGCGTCGTTGATCGAAGGGCGGTTTTTAAAAAGTAAATGATTGAGTGATGGAAGTATTGGTAGAGAAATTTGCGGATGTCAAGATTCTGCGTTATGAACTTACCGGGTTTGAAGAGTTGGGCCTGAAGCAGCAACAATATGTTTATTACCTGAGTCAGGCTGCTCTCTGCGGGCGCGATTTGATATGGGATCAGAATAACCGGTATAATTTGAAAATAAGACTGTTGCTTGAGACCGTTTACAAGTCATTTCAAGGAGACAGGTCCTCCGCCGATTTTAGGGCGTTTCATACCTACCTGAAGAGGGTCTGGTTTGCGAATGGCATCCATCATCACTATTCGACCGACAAGTTCGAGCCCACTCCGGATCGCCCGGCTTTTGAAGCGCTTTTACGTCAGTCTGACCTGGAGAGCTTCCGGTTCAAAAGTGAGTTGGGTGAGTTGCTGGACGTGATTTTCGGGCATGACCGTGAGCAGAAGCGCGTGAACCGGGACGGCAGCGCCGATTTGCTGACCGCCTCCGCGATGAACTTTTACCGGAATGTCAGCCGGCATGAGGCGGAGCTTTTTTACAGAGACCGGAGAGAAGGAGCAGGAGAACGTGCTCCCTCGTTTGGGTTGAATTCACAACTCGTCAGGGAGAACGGAGAACTGCGGGAAATCGTTTGGAAGGCCGATGGGAAATATGGTGAGGCAATCCGGCAGATCCTATTTTGGCTGGAAAAGGCGATCCCTTTTGCAGAGAATGAGCAACAACAGGAAATTATCAGAAAACTGGTTGCGTACTACCAGACAGGCGACCTCAGGACGTTCGACGCATATAACATTTTGTGGGTAAACGAATCGGAGGGACAGGTCGATTTCATAAACGGCTTTATCGAGGTTTACGGTGATCCGCTGGGAATCAAGGGGAGTTGGGAGTCGATGGTGAATTACAAGGACCTAAGAGCCAGCGAGAGAACGCGGATTTTGTCGGAGAATGCCCTGTGGTTTGAGACGATGTCTCCGGTTCATGAGGCGTTTAAGAAGCCGCTCGTCAGGGGAGTCAGTGCCAAAGTGATCCACGCGGCCATGCTGGGTGGCGATTGTTATCCGGCGACGCCGATCGGGATCAACCTGCCGAACGCGGAATGGATCCGCGAAACCTACGGATCGAAATCGGTGACGATCGAAAATATCACGCGCTCCTATTTTCTGGATTCCCTGAACAACGGGATGCTGGAAGAGTTTGCCGCATCATTGGACGAAATCAACCGTGCCCGCCAATACGGTTACCTGGCAGGAAATCTTCATACCGACCTCCACGAATGCCTCGGACACGGCTCCGGGAGAATGAACCCGGGCGTAAATCCGGAAGACCTGAAGCATTACTATTCGACCATTGAAGAAACCCGGGCAGACCTGTTTGCCCTTTATTATATCACCGACGAAAAGATGCTTCAGTTGGGACTTGTCCCTTCGTCCGAGACTGGCCGGGCGGAATATGATTCGTATATCCGGAATGGTCTTCTGACGCAGTTAACGCGGATTGAACCTGGGAAAGACCTGGAAGAACCTCATATGCGTAACCGGCAACTGATCGCCCGGTGGGTGTATGAACATGGCGCCGGCGACCGGGTTATCGAATTTTTTGAAAGAGGTGGGAAAACTTATGTCCGGATACGGAATTATGAAAAGCTGCGTGGGTTATTTGGAGAACTCCTGCGGGAGGTCCAGCGGATCAAGTCGGAAGGTGACTACACCGCTGCGGAAAATCTGGTGGAAAACTACGCGGTGCGGGTCGACCCCCGGTTGCACCGCGAAGTGATCGAACGATTTAAAAAACTGGACGTTGCCCCTTATGCCGGCTTCATCAATCCCCGTCTCAGTCTGGTGAAAAATGAACAGGGAGAAGTGACCCGCGTGGAAGTCGATTACGAGCAGGGTTACTCGGAACAAATGCTGGCGTATTCTGACACCTACGGCCTGCTCACTGATTTTTGAGTATTCCTTCTATGACGGACGTCGCATAAGAGGTGACATTTCGTCATTTTTTTCAGATGGCACAGGCTTTGAAAAGAAGGGGTGCCAACAGATGTTAAATTCAAAAATTTAAATAGCGATGCAGACAGGTAAAATTGGAGTTTCAAGTGACAATCTATTCCCGATCATCAAAAAGTTTCTTTATTCCGATCACGAGATTTTTCTTCGTGAAATTGTTTCCAACGCGGTCGATGCCACGCAAAAGCTGAAGACGCTGGCCGCACGTGGCGAAACCCCGATCGCGCTCGAACAGGCGAAGGTGCAGGTATTGTTGAATGAGAAGAAAAAGACGATCACGGTATCGGACAATGGCATTGGGATGACGGCCGGCGAGATTGAGAAGTTTATCAACCAGATCGCTTTTTCGGGTGCAAATGAATTCCTGGAAAAATACAAGAATGACGCCAATGCCATTATCGGGCATTTTGGATTAGGGTTCTACTCCGCCTTTATGGTTTCGTCCAAAGTGGAGATCATTACAAAATCCTGGCAGGAAGGCGCTCAGCCAGTCAGGTGGTCGTGTGACGGCAGTCCCGAATATACCATTGAAGATGCAAAACGGGAAGAAGTCGGAACCGATGTGGTGATGCACATCAATGACGACTCGAAAGAGTTTCTGAATAAGGCACGGATTTCGGAGTTGCTGAATAAATACTGTAAATTTCTGCCGGTTCCTGTTGTCTTTGGAAAAAAGACGACCTGGAAAGACGGAAAGGAAGCGGAGACCGACGAAGATAACCAGGTAAACGACACCACGCCGGCATGGACTAAAAAGCCTGCCGATCTGAAGGATGAAGATTATTCCGCGTTTTACCGGCAATTGTATCCTTACACGGAAGACCCTCTTTTCCATATTCATCTGAACGTGGATTACCCTTTCAACCTGACCGGTATTCTGTACTTTCCCAGGATCAAGAATACCATCGAAGTTCAGAAAAACAAGATCCAGTTGTATTGCAACCAGGTTTATGTCACCGATTCGGTCGAAGGAATTGTGCCTGAATTTTTGACATTGTTGCATGGTGTGCTTGACTCGCCCGATATTCCGTTGAATGTATCGCGTTCTTACCTGCAAAGCGATTCGAACGTGAAGAAGATCAGCGCCCATATCACCAAAAAAGTGGCCGACCGGCTCACCCAGTTGTTTAAGGATAACAGGGAAGAGTATGAAAAGAAGTGGGATGACCTGAAGATTTTTATCGAATACGGCATGTTGAGCGAAGAGAAGTTTGAAGAAAAAGCCACGGGTTTCTTCCTGCTGAAGAATACGGACGGAAAGTATTTCACGTTTGAAGAATACGATAAGCTGGTCAAGGAAAGCCAGACTGACAAGGACAAAAAACTGGTATACCTGTATACCGCGAACCAGGATGAGCAGTACACCTTTATCCAGGATGCGAAGGCCAGGGGATATGATGT
>CAZANK010000312.1:0-4158 GCA_964486235.1 uncultured Prolixibacteraceae bacterium
ACATCACCGAGCTGAAAAAACGCGGCATCCCGCTGTTCCTGGTATCGGCCGTCTTCCGCCCGGGACAGTTATTCTTTAAAAACGGTCCCCGTGCGCGCTGGTACAGGGCTACCCTTGGAAACGCGGATCATTTTTTCGTACAGAATGAGGAATCGGCCCGCCTGCTCGGTCAAATCGGATTGCACCAGGTGACCATTACCGGCGATACCCGGTTTGACCGTGTGTCCCGCATCGCCTCCGACCCGAAAAACCTCCCCGCGATCGAAAAATTCAAGTCAGGCGCGATCCTCATCGTCGCCGGAAGTACCTGGCCGCCCGACGAGGAAATCCTGATCCGCTACCTGGAGCGCAACCGGGAGGTGAAGATGATCATCGCCCCGCATGAGGTGCATGGACCAAACATCAAACGGCTGATGGAACAGCTCCCGGAAAACGCAGCGCGCTGGTCGGACGTGGGCGAAGATGCCGGTCAATTCCGGATTCTCGTGATCGACACGATCGGTATCCTCTCGTCGGTGTACCGGTATGCCGACATGGCTTATGTCGGAGGCGGATTCGGCGTCGGTATCCATAATACCCTCGAGGCGGCAATCTACCGGATGCCGGTGTTGTTCGGTCCCAATTATCTCCGGTTCGGGGAAGCGGTTGAGCTTGTCAGGCGCGGGGTCGCATTCCCGGTCAACGGGGAGCACCAACTCGCCGAACAACTGGACCGGCTCATCGGAAGCGAAAACCTCCGGACAGAAATCGCGGAAAAGTGCGGCGTCTTTATGGCCGAAAACGTCGGAGCAACCCGGCGTGTCATGCAGAACGTGTTTGGCGAAGCCTCATTTTGATCATCATTATTTTTTTGTATAGAAGAGAAACGGCCCTGTTTTTCGGAAGGAAATGTTTGCGATTTGGCATCTTTCTTGCAGATGGTTTTCTTTTTTGGGAATTTTTTGAAAAATATGTGTGTTTAGTTATTTTATTATCAAATAAATAACAGTCTAAAGTTGATAACTTTTTAAAACAATCATCAAAAAAGTATTTACTTTTTTCGCCGGGGGTATTATCTTGCATAGAGAAATTTAAAACAAAAACGGCTGACTTAGCTTCGGATTACAAGCCAGTTAAATCATAAGCAGACTTAATTTTTTTGTTATGGCGTTAAAAAATGTTGCTACAGATCCCCAAACCGGGAGGAAAAGTTATTCTCAGGAAGAAGCCTTCCAGGCGTCGTTGAGCTATTTCAACGGGGATGACCTGGCTGCGAGAGTCTGGGTAAACAAGTACGCGTTGAAGGATTCGCACGGGAATATTTTTGAGCGGACTCCTGACGATATGCACCGGCGTTTGGCCGGCGAGATATTCAGGGTTGAGCAGAAGTATAAGAACCCGCTGGATGAGCAACGAATCTATGAGTTGTTGAAGAATTTCAAATATATTGTTCCTCAGGGTGGTCCGATGACCGGTATCGGGAATGAGTTTCAGATTGCCTCCCTTTCGAATTGTTTTGTCATTGGAAACGACGGGAATTCGGATTCTTACGGCGGGATCATGAAGATCGACCAGGAGCAGGTTCAGTTGATGAAGCGGCGGGGCGGCGTTGGTCATGATCTTTCGCACATCCGGCCGAAAGGGTCGCCGGTGAAGAATTCGGCGTTGACATCGACGGGCATCGTACCGTTCATGGAGCGTTATTCGAATTCGACGCGGGAGGTGGCGCAGGATGGCCGGCGTGGGGCGTTGATGCTGTCGGTGTCGATCAAACACCCGGATTCGGAGAAGTTTATCGATGCCAAGCTGGAGCAGGGGAAGGTGACCGGCGCCAACGTCTCGGTCAAGATTCATGACGACTTCATGAAGGCCGTGGAGAATGAGGCCCCTTATCATCAGCAGTACCCGGTCGATGCCGATCATCCCATTTACACCAGGGACACGGACGCGGTGCGGCTGTGGCAAAAGATCGTGCACAATGCCTGGAAGTCGGCCGAGCCCGGCATCCTGTTCTGGGATACCATCATCCGCGAGTCGGTGCCGGATTGTTACGCCGATCTGGGGTACCGGACGGTTTCGACCAACCCCTGCGGTGAGATTCCCTTGTGTCCGTACGACAGTTGCCGGTTACTGGCCATCAATTTGTATGCGTACATCGATAAGCCGTTCACGCCCGAGGCGCGTTTCAACTTTAAGAAGTTTAAGGAACATGTGGCATATGCCCAGCGGCTGATGGACGACATCATTGACCTGGAGCTCGGGAAGATCGACGCCATCCTGGAGAAGATCGATGCGGACCCGGAAGACGCGGAGATCAAGTACACCGAGCGCCGGCTGTGGGAGAAGATCCAGACCAAGGCGCGCGAAGGACGCCGCACGGGGGTGGGGATCACGGCCGAGGGTGACATGCTTGCCGCGCTGGGTTTGCGTTACGGCACCGACGCCGCCACCGACTTCAGCGAGGAGATCCACAAGACCCTGGCCGTCGAGGCATACCGGTCGTCGGTGGCCATGGCCCGGGAGCGCGGCGCGTTCGCGATTTATGATGCCGAGCGGGAGAAGAACAACCCGATGATTAACCGGATACGCAAGGAGGATGAGGCGCTTTATCAGGAGATGGTCCGGTACGGGCGCCGCAACATCGCGTTGCTGACGATCGCCCCCACGGGAACAACCAGCCTGATGACCCAGACCACGTCGGGGATTGAGCCGGTATTTATGCCGGTGTACAAACGCCGCCGCAAGGTGAACCCGGGCGACAAGGAAGTGCGGGTGGACTTCGTGGATGAGGTGGGCGACAGTTGGGAAGAATACATCGTTTTCCATCATAAGTTTGTCACCTGGATGAAGATGAACGGCTACGATGTCAAAAAGAACTACACCCAGGAAGAACTGGACGAGATGGTGAGTAAGTCGCCGTATTACAAGGCCACCTCGGGCGACGTGGACTGGCTGAACAAGGTGCGCATGCAGGGACGGATCCAGAAATGGGTGGATCATTCCATCAGCGTCACCATTAACCTGCCTGCCGATGTCGACGAGGAGCTGGTCGGAACGCTGTATTTCGAAGCCTGGAAAAGCGGCTGCAAGGGCGTTACCGTTTACCGCGATGGCTCCCGCTCGGGCGTGCTGGTGACCAGCAGGTCGGAAGAAAGACAGAACATGACAAACAAGTTTCCGACCAAAAGGCCGGAGGAGCTGGATGCCGACGTGGTCCGCTTCCAGAATAGCAGGGACAAGTGGGTGGCGTTCATCGGACTGATCGATGAAAAACCATATGAGATTTTCACCGGGTTGCAGGACGACGAAGACGGGATCTTGCTGCCCCGGTCGGTGACACGCGGCAAGATCATCAAAAGCCGCGACGAGGAAGGAAATTCCAGGTATGATTTTCAGTATACCAACAAGCGGGGTTACAAGACGACGATCGAAGGACTGTCGTATAAGTTCAACCCGGTATTCTGGAACTATGCCAAGCTGATCTCCGGGGTGTTGCGGCACGGCATGCCGATCCATAAGGTGGTCGACACGGTCACGAGCCTGCAGCTCGACAACGACACCATCAACAGTTGGAAAGCCGGCGTGGCCCGCGCACTCAAGAAATACATCCCCAACGGGACCATTGCCGACGGCGCCATCTGCGGCGAATGCGGCTCTAAAAATGTGATCTATCAGGAAGGCTGCCTCACCTGCAACGACTGCGGATCGTCCAAATGCGGTTGAGTGACGCGGCGGGAAGATCGCCTGTGCGCAAAAAAAGAGGCCGGCAAATTTGCCGGCCTCTTTTCGCTATGCCGCATTCGTTGAAAACACTTCACGAAGGATATCGGGATAAAGTTTCCCAAACCTTTCAGTACACCATTTGATCAACTCGTCCTGTTCTTCGGGTTTTTCAATCCAGTTGACACACTTGACCAGTTCCTTGCGAAACAAATCTTTGCTGAAGCTGATTTTCGGTAAAATGATTTTCGCGTATTCTATCATGGCTTCTGAATTTTATGAACGACTACTAAGATAACAATCAAAAGGCAGACTTGTTATGCTGAAAAACAGTTTAACAGAATTTAACAGGCAACGGATGTTTATACGATAACAGTTGCAAGACAAAGGAAAGCACAGCGTATAGTGCATGGGGCATAGCGGAGACCGGGGAACGGAGACCGGGGAACGGGGGGGCTC
>CAZANK010000312.1:4168-4839 GCA_964486235.1 uncultured Prolixibacteraceae bacterium
TGTTTTATTACTTCCCGACAAAGGTACTGAAGAACCGGCTGATCTTTTCCCGGAGCGGGGCCTCGCCTTCCAGCGCCTTGATGAATGCGCTGCCGATGATGGCGCCCCGGGCATACCGGCAGGCTTGTTCGAACGTCTCGCGGTTGGAGATCCCGAAGCCGATGAGTCGCGGATTCTTTAGCCCGGCCTGCCGGATGCGCTCAAAATAATCCAGTTGAAAGTCGGCCGCGTGCTGTTTGATCCCGGTGGTGGCGGAGGCCGACACCATATAAATGAAGGCGTTTGAGGCCTCGTCGATCTCCCGCAGGCGTTCTTCGGAGGTTTGCGGGGTGATGAGCAGGATGTTGTGCAGTCCGTACCGGTCAAATACCGGCTTGAACTCTTCCTGAAAGATACGGAGCGGGAGCTCGGGGAGAATGAGTCCGTCGATGCCGGTTTCCGCGCATTTCCGGCAGAAGTCTTCCACACCGAACCGGAGTATCGGGTTCAGGTAGCCCATCAGGATGAGCGGGATGGTTACCTGCTTCCGGATGTCTTTCAGTTGCTCAAACAGAATTTTGAGCGTCATGCCGTTGGTCAGGGCCGTATGACTGGCTTGCTGGATGACGGGACCGTCGGCAACCGGGTCGGAGAAGGGCATCCCGATCTCGACCAGGTCGGCCCCGTTCTTC
>CAZANK010000313.1:0-4838 GCA_964486235.1 uncultured Prolixibacteraceae bacterium
GGTCGCCGTTTCATCGATCAAGTCGGACGAGATAGCCAGAAAACCTGTGACAAACCTGTCCAATACGTTTGCAGGCCGGATGTCCGGCACCTTTGCCAAACAGGGATCAGGCCATCCGGGGTCTGACGGCGCAGAAATCAGCATCCGCGGACTGGCGACAACCGGAAACGCCGCCCCTCTTTGCCTGGTCGACGGGGTACCCCGGAGTATTTATGACCTGGACCCCAACATGATCACCGACATCACCATCCTGAAAGATGCCGCGGCGGTTGCTCCTTATGGAATGTCCGGGGCAAACGGGGTCATTTTGGTGAACACGAAGAAGGGAAAAACAGGCGCTCCCACCTTGTCTTACAGTGCGACGGTCGGATTCCAGAATCCCACCCGGATGAATAAGCTGGTCAATTCATACGAATACACGCTGATTCGGAACGAAGCCTTTGAAAATGACGGACGGGGGCCCTATGCGGCCTTCTCGCAGCAAGAGGTGGAAAACTACAGGAAGGCGGTTGAAAACGGGGTGACCGACGACCGGTACCCAAACAGTGACGGGTTGAATGACATCATCCTGAACAACCGGTTAATGACGAACCACAACGTGCAGATGAGCGGTGGAAATGAATTGTTTAAGTATTTTGCTTCTGTCGGGTATTCCAGTCAGCAGGGCATGTGGTCAACCACCGATATGAAAAAGTACAGCGCGCTGATCAACCTGGACATTCATGCGACTAAATATACCGATATCGGCATTAGCGTGAACACGTTGGTCAAGGAAACAAACAATCCGGCGGTTGGCGATTTTCAGATTATCGGATCAGCGTACAGGGCTTTGCCCATCTCTTCGGTCTACTTCACCAACGGGTTGTGGGGGCAGAGCAACAGCAACTCAGTCGTCGGGAACGTGTATCACAGCGGTTACAGCAAGGGCGAAAACAACCAGTGGATGACCAGCATTTCCGTGGATCAGGAAATTCCGTTTGTCAAGGGCTTAAGCGTGAAAGGGGTCTTTAATTATGATCCTTCTCACGGTCACAGCAAAACCTGGAAAACGCCGATCCCGTTTTATACGCTCGATCCGTCCACCACACCTTATACGTATACGGAAGGTATTTTTGGATCGTCCAAACCAAGTTTGTCGGTCGGATCCAAACAGTCCAAATCCTATACCACGCAAGGGATCATCAACTACGCGAGGACGTTTGGCATGCACCATGTTTCTGCCCTTGGCGTTGTTGAATCAAGGATCGTCAAAGGCTGGGAAATGGGGGCCAGCCGGGCCAACTACGATATCGCGCTGGAGGAAATCAATGCAGGAAGCACCTCGAGCGCGGACTGGGGAAATAGCGGATCTTCGTCCGAAGCCCGCCAGATTGGCTATGTTTACCGGCTGGGTTATAATTACGATAATAAGTACCTGGCGGAGGTTTCGGGCCGCTATGACGGGCATTATTATTTCGCGCCGGGAGAACGGTTCGGATTTTTTCCCGCGTTTTCGTTAGGCTGGAACCTTGCCGAAGAGTCGTTCCTGAAAAACCGCTGGGACTGGTTAAACCGGCTTAAACTCCGGGCATCTTATGGTGAATCCGGGAACCTGGCTGGCGATCCGTTCCAGTATCTCAGTAATTTCGGGTTTGGAACAGGCGCCAACTGGGGAGGAAACCCGTCGCTTGCCGTTTATGAAACCATCCAGGGGAATCCGAATATCACGTGGGAGAGGGCAAAAAAATACAACATCGGGTTCGAGTCTTCTATTCTGAATAACCTATTCACCCTGGAAGCCGACTTTTTTCATGAAAGGCGTTCAAACATGCTGGTCACGCCCGACGAGACAGTTCCGCACGAATATGGGCTGGATTTGAGTGAGATCAATGCCGGCGTGATGGAAAACCGGGGCGTTGAACTGATGTTGACATTTAAAAAGAATATCCGTAAGGATCTCTTCGTGAGTGCACTGGCGACATTCTCCTATTCAAAAAACAAACTGATCGAGGTTTTCGAGACCGAGGTGACTTACAATAACCCGAACCGGCGGCTTACAGGAAGACCTTTGGGCACGGAGTTCGGCCTGAAATCGATCGGGTTTTTCCAGGAATCTGATTTTAACACAGACGGCACCTTAAAGGAAGGATTGGCTGCGTTGCCGCACGACATGCATCCCGGAGATGTGCGTTATGCCGACATCAACGGGTACGGGACTGATGGGAAGGTGACGGGGAAGCCCGACGGGAAGATCGATGACGCCGATATCACGGTTACCGGCTATTCCCAGCGCATGCCCGGGATTATCTGGGGATTTTCGCCCACCGTTTCCTGGAAGGGATTTGACCTTAACGCGCTGTTTCAGGGGGCCGGAAGGTTTAGTCTGAACATCAACGGCAGTTTGGCCGAACCGTTCTTCGAGAGCGGATCAGTGACCAAGCTTTACTTTGATGATCACTGGACTCCCGAAAATACAAATGCCCGCTATCCCCGCGCCAGCGCGGTCAAGTCGCCGAACAATTACACCTGGCGTTCTTCGTTTTGGATGAAAGACGCCACTTACGTCAGGCTTAAGAACCTGGAGTTAGGATATACGGTCCCGGCCCGCCTTGCCCAAAAGGCCGGGATGGAATCGATCCGCGTATTCACGTCGGGGCAAAACCTGTGGACCTGGACGCCCCATATCAAAGAAAAGATCGACCCCGAAGCCGGGGATGACTGGGGATACTACTATTATCAGCAAGCGGTTATCGCGTTCGGGCTTAATGTTACTTTTTAATTTCATAAAATGAAAAGAATCATCAAGCCCTTTATGCAAGAGAATGACGATTGTGGCAATACCGTAAAAAACAAATCAGCTATGAACTTAACGATACATCGAATGAAAATACCAGCAATATGGATGAGCGCCATGTTGGTCTTTTGCCTTTCCTGCAATGACGAATGGCTGGAGGTAAAACCGACCGACAGCATCACCGACGAAGCCATCTGGACATCGACGGAGAATGCCGATATGTTTCTGAACCAAGTGTACAAATATATGCCCAATATCTCAGGGTCTGATTATCTGGATTTGTATTCGGACAACAGCGATTCGCCGCGCGACTGGCAGATCGGGCTTTCCGTTCATCAAAGTGGAAGGCTTAATCCGTTGGATTGGGTGATGGGACCCGATCAAATGTGGATGTGGGGAAAGCTCCATTACGGACATCCCGGGAATTACGGGCGAATCAGGATGGCGAACGTGTTCATCAAAAAGGTGGCCGAATCGGATTTGCCTGACGAGTTTAAGCAAAAACGGCTGGCGGAAGCGCGTTTTTGCAGGGCCTTCTTTTATCACAACCTGTGGATCGTTTTTGGGGGCGTGCCGATTATCACCGAGCCGCTGAACAACAGCGACGGGACCGAGATTTACTATCCGCGGAAGACGAACGAAGAAACGTACCAGTTTATCCAGAGTGAACTGGCTGCCATCGTCGATGAGTTGCCGCTGACACAGTCCGGAATTGACCTGGGCCGGGCGACAAAAGGGGCCGCGCTGACCTTGAAAGCGTTTACCGAGCTTGTTTGGGCAAGTCCGCTGCGGAATCCGTCCAACGACCTGGAACGATGGAAATTAGCCGCGAGTACCTATAAGGAGGTGATCGACCTGGGGATTTACGAATTGATGGACGTGTTTGACCAGTGCTGGTTGCCTGAGTATAACAACTGCAAGGAGGTGATCTTAACTTATCCGGCCAACGGGCTGAACAGCAACTGGCGAAACAGCATTGGACCTTATTATGTGAACGATAAGCCGTGGGGCCGTGGCATGCAGTCGCCCACCCAGGAATTGGTCGATGCGTTCCGGATGAAAAACGGGAAGAAAATTACCGATCCGGGATCAGGCTATGACCCGCAGAATCCATACGTAAACCGTGAAAAGCGTTTCTACCAGACCATTATCTATGATGGCGCCGAGTGGTTGGGCGATACGATCTGGACCCGGAGAGGGGTTGGCAGTCCGAATGAGATCGATGTAAGCCGGTCGGAAGACTACCGGACCAACACGGGGTATTATACCAAGAAGACGGTTGACCCCAGGGTGGATGCCAATGATGAATGGTCCAGGGAAAACGGCAAAACCAGTTATATCTACTGGCGTTATGCGGAGATTTTGCTTGGCTGGGCCGAGGCGATGAACGAAGCGTACGGTCCTTCTGCCGACGTGCTGGAGGCGGTCAACACCGTCAGGACACGGGATAACGATATCCCAACGATCCAGGAGATTTACGGGAACCCGGATCAAACGAAGCTGCGGGAATTGATCCGTGAGGAACGGCGTCTTGAAACCGCGTTTGAGAGTTGCCGTTTCTACGATGTCGTCCGGTGGAAGATTGCGGACGGGCCTACAGGCGTGTTGAACGTTCCCATGATGGGGATGGTGATCGAAAAAGTGAACGGCGTATGGACGTATACCCCAACGCCTGTTTATTACCGGAAATTTGAACCGAAGCATTATTATATGTCCCTTGAGCAGGATGTCATTGACCGGAATCCGGTGATCAGGGCGCAAAACGGAGGACCGGACAACTGGGAAAACGGACAAAATCCAGGATACTGACCGTCGAGATAGATGGCACGATCATTGAGAAAGGAGACTGTTTTACCAGTCTCCTTTCAATGCATAGGAGCCGGATCAGGAATAAAAAGTTGAAAAACCCGGGAGAATATTTTGTAATACTAACAACTAAAAACCATGACACTTAAACACATTTTCAGCGTAACACCCGGCCTGTTGGCACTGCTGTTTTTTTGGACGTTCTTTTTTGAAGGATCCGCCCAGACGAAAGCTAAAGCACAGAAGGGAAAGGCACAGG
>CAZANK010000314.1:0-4826 GCA_964486235.1 uncultured Prolixibacteraceae bacterium
TTGGTTCATCTAAAGCGTTGGCAAAGATTGCACTCTTTTGCAAATTTCGGTTTGTGCGTCAGCCTGCGCGATTTGCAAATGTGTGCAAGGTGCGTTGGCTTTCATATTATTTTTAGTTCTCTATTCATTGTTCTGGTCTTTTTTCAGCATTACCCCCAACTATGTAATAGCACGAAGTTATTATAGATTTTTGTCATTCTTCCCATCTGTTTTAATTGCCGGATTTCCAAACATCCGGTCTTTTTTGCCCTTGCCGTTTTTCACGTGGATTTTTTTTAAGGTTAAAACCATAAAAATGATTTGATCGGGTCTCAGAAAAAGGCCGGTTGGCAAACGTTGGATAATATGCTCCGGAAATGAACCGGGTTTCATATTTTTCTTCGTTTTGCTAAGATAGTGAATAACAGAACTGAAAAATGCAAAACAGTGATTTTTTTATGCTTTAAAATCTATTTGATAAGCGTGACAAAATTCACCAGTACCTCTGATACTAAAAATTTTGGTAGAATTGAGCACACCAAATGCACATGATCTGCCTGAAAAAAGTGATCTCTGGAAAATGTACTCGCCGAATCGCTGCAGATTTTCTTTACTGTGATCGACGTGTTCCGTTCTATTTTGAGGACAAACGGATTGACGCGGTTCATCCAAACCACTATATTTGTTCTGGGAAACGAGGCATTGATGTTTTCGCATACCATCAAACCCGGATCAAAAAGACAAAAAAGTAAAATACGATGAAACGGGCGATGAAAAGTTTTGACACACAGGGAGATGTTTGTTGGCGAGTTGCATACGTTGATATTCTAATTAGGGGATAATAAGCTTGGTACGCAAATTATACTTGGTTAAATTGAAATAATAAACACATGAAAAAAACAAAGGATCTTTTGAATTGGCGGGTCAGCCCGGTGCTGATCCTCACTTGTGCTTTTCTTTTTTCCTGTAACCGGACAAATGTTGCTCCTCCCGAGGCCTTCGGTCCGGTGCCCGACGAACGCCAGCTTGCCTGGCACGAAATGGAAATGAATGCCTTTATTCATTTTACTATCAACACGTTCACCGATAAGGAATGGGGGTACGGCGACGAATCGGCCGAGTTGTTCAACCCGACTGACCTTGATGTAGACCAATGGGTGTCGGTCTTAAAGGAAACGGGCTTCCAGGGGGTGATCCTGACGTGCAAGCACCACGACGGTTTTTGCCTGTGGCCAACGGCCTACACGGAGCATTCCGTGAAGAACAGTCCGTTTATGGACGGGAAGGGCGACGTGGTGAAGGCCGTTTCGGATGCCTGTAAAAAATACGGGTTGAAATTTGGGGTTTATCTTTCGCCATGGGACCGCAACCGGGCCGACTACGGCCAGCCTTCCTACATCGAATATTACCGGAACCAGCTAAAAGAACTGTTCACCAACTACGGACCGGTCTTCGAAATGTGGTTTGACGGGGCCAACGGCGGCGACGGTTATTATGGCGGCGCCCGCGAAACCCGACAGATTGACCGGGAAACGTATTACGATTGGCCTGCAACACTGGAACTGGTGAGCAGTATACAGCCCCAGGTGGTGTTTTTCAGCGACGCCGGACCCGATATCCGCTGGTGCGGGAACGAGCGTGGTTTTATCGGCGAAACCAACTGGAACACGATCTCGGTGGATACGCTCTATGCCGGGAAACCGGACCTCTATGACTTGCTGAATACCGGTTCCGAAGACGGGAATAAATGGGTTCCCGGTGAAGTGGATACCTCGATCCGCCCGGGTTGGTTCTATCATGCCAAAGAGGACTCGCTGGTCAAGACGTCGGAAAGATTGTTCGAAATCTTCCTGTCTTCGGTGGGCCGCGGCTCAAACCTGTTGCTCAACATCCCTCCCGATCGCCGGGGTAAGTTCCATGAAAATGACGTGCAGGCGCTGCGTGGCCTGAAGGCGATGCTCGAGAGCGCGTTCGCGACCGACCTGGCGCTGGGCGCCAACGTGAAAGCCTCGGAGGTACGCGGAAATTCTTCACGCTTTGCGGCACAACGGGTTGTTGACGGTGATCAGAGTACGTACTGGACCACCGAAGATGCTACGAAGACCGGCAGTCTCGAAATTGACCTGGGCGAAGAAAAGACCATCAAGTTCGTGCAGGTGCAGGAATACATTCCGTTGGGACAGCGGGTAAGGGCCTTTACCGTCGAAGCCTGGAAAGATAATGCCTGGCAACAAGTGGCCGAAGGAACCACCATCGGGTATAAACGGATCCTGAAAGTCGACCCGGTTACCACCGGCAAGGTCAGGATCAGCATTACCGATGCCAGGGCCTGCCCGGTCATTTCGTCGGTCAGCCTTTACTGATTTTTCTTTTCAAACATGCCCGACTTTGACCGGATATTCAGGATATATCACGCATCCCTTTATTTGTACGCCAGAAAGTTTGTGCAGGATCATGAAGCGGCGTTGGACCTGGTGCAGGATGTGTTCACTGCCGTCTGGGAGAAAAAAAAGTATACCGGCGACGGAGAACGCCTGAAAGCTTTTTTGTTCCATGCGCTCCGGAATAGCTGCCTTAACCATCTGAAACACGAGGCAGTAGTCAGAAAACATCAGGAAGGGCGTTTGTATCAGCTTTCGCTGATGGAGATCGACTATTATAAAAGCGGTGAACAAACGCTGATCGAGAAAGAAGATATTGAAATCATACATCAGGCGATCGGCTCGCTACCGGAAATCCACCGGGAAATCATTACGCTTAGTCGCTTCGAGGGACTAAAAAACAAGGAAATTGCAGAACGGCTGAATGTTCCGTTGCGAACGGTGGAAACCCGCTTGTTCCGGGCATTGGCGGCACTGAGGGAGAAACTGCATTGATTTTTTTTCAGCGTTGATGACGTAATTTGATCCCGACGGTTGTGTTGTTTATAAATCGGATGATTTATGAATACTGCAACCCATGAACAGTTGATCGCCCGTTATTTGAACGGTGACCTGCCGGAACGCGATTCGGAGGAGTTGCTCCGGTGGATCAATGATCGTGCTGGGAATAAGAAGCTTTTTATGGAGATCAAGGATGCCTGGGACGCCGGCTTGAAGCCCGGCCGACAGGAAACAGCAGAGCGGCTTTTGTTGTTCTACAGGAACCAGGCAGTCCGGAAACCGGCGTACCGCATTCCGGGCTGGATGAAGGCATCGGCGGTGGCGGCGGTCTTGGTCATCGCTCTCCTTTCGGGTATGCTGTTGCTGAAAGATTCGTTCGTTCCTCCCGTTCAGCCGGCGGTATTCACCGTGCCCCCGGGGTCCCACTCTCAGGTGACCCTGACCGACGGAACCCGCGTGACCCTGAATTCGGGAAGCTGCTTAACGATGCATGATGATTTCTCTTCGCAAAACAGGATCGTCATCCTGACCGGCGAAGCCTGTTTTGATGTGAAGGCCGATCGGAAACATCCTTTCACGGTGAAAACCGGCAAGTTTGACATCATCGTGACCGGGACCACGTTCAACGTCAGCAATTATGCCAATGACCGCGAAATCAGCGCCACCCTGATCGAAGGACAGATCCGCCTGATGGCCCGCGACCATCGGTCTTTTGTGTTGAAGGCGGGCGAGAAAATCCGCTTTGACCAGGAAACGATGGAAGCGGTGCTGACAAAAGCCGATGTCCGGTCGGAGATGGCCTGGGTGAAGAACGAGTTCATTTTTAAGGAGATTCCTTTTCCGGATCTGGTCAGGCGACTGGAACGCTGGTACGATGTGAGCCTGGTTTACCAGGAAGAAGCCTTTGATTCGATCATCTACTCGGGTAGCTTTAAAAATCAGGAGACCATCTGGCAGGTGCTCGATGCGCTGAAGCTGACCACGCCTGTCGACTATCGGAAAAGCAACTTTCGCGAATTTGAATTAATTTATAAGCATATGTAACACAAAATGGCGGAGAGTCGCCACAACGCTCCGCCATGTACAAAACAATCGATTAGTAATTGTCTTAAACATGTCAAATTTATGAAAAAAAAGCGAAACAACAGGAACGTTTCGTTGAATACGAAACGACGAATGAAAATGAACGATCGCTTTTGGAGCGGTCTTTCCAAAACCAGTCGAATGATGAAACTAGTGTGCTTGTTTTTTTTGGCGGCGCTGATGCAGGTAGCAGCCTCTACGTATTCGCAAAACACGAAACTCAGCCTGACCGGCCGGAACTTGACAATTGAACAGGTACTGGGCAGAATTGAGGATCAGTCGTCCTTCTCCTTCTTTTATAACATAAATGAGGTGGACCTGTCGAAAGTGGTGAACGTGAATATGGAAGACGAATCCATCGAAACGGTGTTAAATTACCTGTTCGATGGTACCGGATTAACCTACACGATCAACAACAAATTGATCATCATCCATCCTGCTTCACGGAGGGCGATGGATCAGTTTAACGCCGTGCAGCAACGCCGTGCAGTGAAAGGAAAGGTCACCGACGCCGACGGCGCTCCGCTGCCGGGCGTGACGGTGGTCGTCAAGGGCACGACCGGGGGAACGGTGACCGACACGGACGGCGGTTATTCGCTGACCAACATCCCTTCGGACGCCACGCTCGTGTATTCGTTCGTGGGAATGAAAACCCAGGAAATCAACGTGGAGGGAAGAATCACTATCGACGTGGTCATGAAAGAAGAAACCATCGGCCTGCAGGAAGTGGTCGCCATCGGATACGGGACGATGCGGAAGTCTGATCTTACCGGTTCTGTGATCCGTGCGAATGTGGAATCGTTCAGGGAGCAACCCAACCTCTCCATTATGCAATCGCTTCAGGGATCCGTGCCGGGATTGAACGTCGGACAGGTAACCAGG
>CAZANK010000315.1:0-4817 GCA_964486235.1 uncultured Prolixibacteraceae bacterium
TGGTAGCCTTTTCGCGTTACCACGCCGGCCCCGATCGAAACGACCGGAGTTCCCGAAGCTGCCGCATAATCAATCCCGTGATGCGGGCGTCTGAATTTCAGCACCGGATGCAGCCGGCTGTGCGAAAACCGGGAGCTGATCCGCGAAAATTCCAAAGGTGCTTTCAGGAAAGCCTTTTGCAGGTTCTCCGCTTTTTCATTGAAGTATCTGATCGTATCATTCTCTTTAAACCGGAAGGCATAAAAGCCTTCACCGGCATGTTTAAATTCGCAGGCGTGAATGGCGGTAACCCCGACAGAAACACTGTCAACAAAGCTTTCTTCATAGATAACCCTGAATTGGTCTCCTTTCTGAATGCCGAAAAAGTCGACCGACCATTGATAGATATCACTCATTTCAAGTGCCAGTACCGGATTAAGGAGGTTGTCTTCCATCGTCTTCCATAACGATGAATAGATCACGCCCGAGGCCGTCCTGATCTTTCTTGTGACCGGCTTTTGTCCTTTGTAAATATGAAGGCTGTCGGCCAGGTCGTATACGACATAGTCGACCTGGTCGATTTCATAAATAAAGTAGGCTAGTTTTTTCAAGCTGTCTTTGGAAGAAAAGCAATAGTAGGCATTGTCCTTTTTTAGTTTACGCACATCAAAAACGGGAGCTGAGGCCCTGGCTATGCGATCGATCATTTGAAGGGAGATGCCGTGGGCGGACAGGATATCGGATAAGTTCTGGTTATTTTTTATCATAGCCTGTTCGACGCAAAAAGAGTCTATGGGAAGGCCAAACTTCATTACCGGCGGGGGTATGTGCACAATGACCGGCTCTTGTTCCTCTTTCTTAGGCTCCTGAAGGATGAAAATCCAAACCAGAATGCCCACACACACTACAGCAATCATGTATATGATCAAAGACTTCTTCATCAGATTTTTTTAAAATCCCTTACCATAAACACCCATTACGCCGGGCACGGAGATAGAGGCTTCGGGATCAATTTCTTTTAACTTTCCAACACGATAAACAGGTCTCACGCTTGCTGACCACATCATCCCTTCTTCATTCGCTCACAACACGATGTTGATAATTTTACCGGGAACAACGATGATTTTCCTGGGTGTTCCTCCTGCCAGCCATTTTTGGGCGGGTTCTGCAGCCAGTACGGTTTTTTCAATTTCCTCCTTGCTCAGATCAAGCGGAAGAGTAAGTTTAAACCGGACCTTTCCGTTAAAGGAAACCGGGTATTCAAACGTATCTTTGACCAGCAGGTTGCTGTCGGCTTCAGGCCAGGGTTCATAGGCCAGTGATTCAGGATGTCCGTAAAGCTGCCATAGTTCCTCGGCCAGGTGCGGGGCGAAGGGAGACAGTATTTTGGCAAAGGTTTCGGCGGTGGCACCAGTAACCTTTCCTTTTTTTATAGCCAGGTTGTTGAAGACCATTAATGCTGAAATTGCCGTATTGAATTTCATGTTCTCGATGTCGTCTCCGGCTTTGATGATCGTCTGATGCAGCATTTTCAGGATATCCTGGTCTTCCTGCCCTTGGATGAGGTTGTTTTTGTCGCCAAAAAAACGGCAGGCGCGGTTCAGGAAGCCGAAGACTCCTTTTACGCCTTTTTCAGACCAGGGCTTGGTGTCGTCGAGCGGCCCAAGGAACATTTCGTATAACCGCAGCGAGTCTGCCCCGTACCGTTCCACGACATCGTCCGGGTTTACGACATTTTTTAATGACTTGGACATTTTTGCTACAATTTGGCGCAGTTCTTCTCCTGTTTCCCTGTGCACGTAATGTCCGTCCTTCTCCCCGACCAGGTCGGAAGTCACTTTGGCCCCGGTATTTGTTTCGTAGGCAAATGCCAGGATCATGCCCTGGTTGAATAGTTTTTTAAAGGGTTCGTCGGTCGACACAATGCCGAGATCGTACAGGACTTTGTGCCAGAAGCGCGAGTACAGCAAGTGAAGTACCGCGTGTTCAGCGCCTCCGATGTACAGGTCAACCGGCATCCAGTAGCGCTCATACTCCGGGTTAAAGATATCGTTGTCGTTTCGGGGATCAATATAACGCAGATAGTACCAGCATGACCCTGCCCATTGCGGCATGGTGTTGGTTTCACGGCGCCCTTTCCGTCCGTTTTTATCGACCACGTAAAGCCAGTCTTTTGCATTGGCAAGAGGAGATTCACCTCCTTCTCCCGGCTCAAACTTTTCAAGATCGGGAAGGGTGACCGGCAACTGGTCTTCTGCCAGCGTGATTTCACCGTCTTCCCAGTGTATCACGGGGAAGGGTTCACCCCAATACCGCTGGCGGCTGAAGAGCCAGTCCCGTAGTTTGTAATTGACTGTGGCCCTGCCAATCTCTTTTTCTTCAAGCCACGCGATCATCCGGGAAATCCCTTCTTTTTTGTCCAGCCCGTTGAGTGTAAGCCCGGTTGCCTCGTTGGCAGAATGAATATAGACCCCGTCTTCGGTCCAGCAAGCGTCACCGCGCAACACTTGTTCCCGGATCGCGGCGTCGGCATTCTGGGGATCGAGAATGCAAATCACAGGAATATCGAATTTTTTTGCAAATTCAAAGTCGCGGGTATCGTGGGCCGGAACAGCCATAATGGCTCCGGTGCCATAACCCATCAGGACGTAGTCGGCCACCCATATCGGAATTTGGTTGCCGGTTACCGGGTTCACGGCGAAGCTTCCAAGAAATACCCCGGTCTTTTCTTTGGCCAGTTCAGTGCGGTCGAGGTCCGATTTCAGCGATGCCGCCTGAACGTATTTTTCCACGGCTTTCTTCTGACTTTCAGATACCAACTGGCTTAACAAGGGATGCTCGGGCGAGAGGACCATGTAGGTGGCTCCAAACAACGTGTCCGGCCTTGTCGTGTAGACACGCAGCTTTTTTGCCATTCCCGGTACCGGAAAATCAACTTCGGCGCCTGTCGACCGTCCAATCCAGTTTCGTTGCATGTCCTTGACGCCTTCCGGCCAGTCCAACTGTTCCAGTCCTTCGAGCAGCCGCTGGGCGTAGTGCGGGATTCGGAGTAGCCATTGTTTCAGGCTTTTCCGGCTCACCTGGTTGCCGCATTTCTCATGTGAACCGTCAGCCAACACCTCTTCGTTGGCACAAACCGTCTTACAATGGTCGCACCACCAAACCTGTGCCTGGTCATAATACGCGAGTCGCCGTTTTTCGGTATATTCCCGGACTGCCTGTTCACCCTTTTGTTGAATTTCCTCCGGAACGGGAAGCTCCTGGATGGGCCTCCCCTTGCCTGCTTCTGCGTCGAACCACGTGTTGTAAAGTTTGGTGAAAATCCATTGCGTCCACTTAAAATAGCCGGGATCGGTGGTGTTGATCTCCCGGTCCCAGTCGTAACTCAGTCCCAAAGCTTTGATCTGACGCCTGAAATTATCACAGTTCTTCCCGGTGGTCACTGCAGGGTGTGTTCCCGTTTGGATGGCATATTGCTCCGCAGGAAGTCCAAATGCATCCCATCCCATCGGATGTAATACGTTGAAGCCTTTCATCCGTTTGTAACGGCTGATGATATCCGTGGCGGTGTAACCTTCCGGATGTCCCACATGTAATCCGGCTCCCGAGGGATAAGGAAACATGTCGAGTACGTAATATTTTGGCCTGGAAAAGTCATGATAGGTCTTGAAGGTCTTGTTTTTTTCCCAGTAGGATTGCCATTTAGGCTCAATTTCCCAGAATTTGTAATCCATGATCGTGGTTGATTAAAAGCTTTTTGATACTGAGGCGCAAAGATAGGAAAAAATATACAGCGCCCGGTTTTTATTGCGCGCCGCGATGGAGTTTTAGGGCCACTTTTTTGGAGATGACGATGGCACCGAAAACCAGGCAAATCAATCCAATGCCCCGGAATAACAACCTGGTTCCTTTTCCGGATGATCCTTAACGGCATTTCCGGGTTAGCAGTCGAACACGTGCCGCTACTTTTTCAAGAAGCCATTGCGGGGTCGATGTGGCCCCGCAGATTCCGGCACTGTGGTGCCCCGCGAACCAGTCCGGATCGAGGTCGTCGGCTGATGAAACAAAATAGCTGCATGGGTTGACCTCTTTGCAGACCTCAAACAAATACCGGGCATTGGAGCTTTTCCGGCCTCCGGCAAAGACGATGACATCATACTGACCGGCAAAGGTTTTCAGGGCTGGGCCCCTGTTAGCGACCTGCCGGCAGATCGTGTCGTTCACGTTAACTTTCCCGGAAGACCGTGATTGCAGGATGCCGGCCAGTTTCCGGTAGTCTTCGGGTGACTTTGTCGTTTGAGAAAACAGGACTGCCGGTTTTTCAGGATGGACAAGAGTCACGTCTTCCTCATTTTCCACAATAATGGCCTGTCCGTTGGTTTGTCCGGATAACCCGCGGACTTCCGCATGTCCCTTTTTGCCATAGATCACAACCTGCCCATCCTGCTCCTGCATTTTCTGATAGGCCTGCCTGACCCTCTTCTGAAGGTTCAGGACGATCGGACAGGTTGCATCGATCAACTCAATTTGGTTTTGACGGGCATATTCATAGGTCGACGGGGGCTCACCATGTGCCCGCAAAAGGACCTTGCAGTCCTTTATTGTCAAAAACCGGGCGTGATCAATCGTCTCGAGTCCGATGGCTTCCAGCCTCTTCACTTCCTCGGCGTTGTGGACAATATCGCCAAGGCAATATAGCTTTTCGCCCGATCGAAGGATTTCTTCGACGGTATCGATCGCCCGGGTGACGCCAAAGCAGAATCCGGATTTGTTGTCAATGACTACCTTCATCACTCCGTGATCGCTTTTACCTTTGTTAATGCCCACTCCAGTTGTTC
>CAZANK010000316.1:0-4786 GCA_964486235.1 uncultured Prolixibacteraceae bacterium
AAACGAGATTGTCATCTTTGTTCAGCAAATCAACGGCATAATCAATACTTTCAACGATTTCACGGGAGTTTCGATTCACCGAAAAGCCGCCGGTATACTGAAAATACCAATGTTTTTTTAGCTGTTCTTCCAGCATCATGAAGTGAAACCGGCGGTGAATGATTTTTTGGTTCAGGTATTCCATCCAAAAACCATCCCACCAACTGATGTGATTTGCTACGACCAGCACCGAACGGCCGTTATCGTGAAACGCACCTTCGATCTGCAACGCGTGGAAATTCCGTTTCAATAAGAAGCGGGTGAGCCATTTAAAAAATGGATACAGGACGTTATGGTGTTTTGCCCTGATCATTGAAACAAACTTAGAACAACGAAAATCACCGCAAGAAACAGGAACTGGCTGACAAAGAGGATGGGGGCCAGCGGGTTCCTTGTGTCAATCCCGCTGATTTTGATAAGACTTATAAACAGAAGACCAACGACCCACCAGGCCAGGTAGTTCCCGACAGGAACGACCTGGCCCATCCAGCTCCACATCTGCATCCGCGGGGCAAGTTGTTCCAGTATCAGATCGTACATCACCATCAGCGCGGGCGCGATTACGAGTTGCAAGGCCGTTTTATTGGTAATTCTCTCCGAAACAGAGGTGGCTGTGTAAGTAAGAAACAGCCAGTTAAGCGCAATTAACAGCGGCGTATGAAACAGCTTCAGGCCCAATGCATGGCCATAACGGTAATGGCCGAAAATAATACCGGTGTTTACACCAAACGCTTCAAGGAAAAAACCGGAAACAGCGATTGTTGCAAATATAAGAACATCCCTCCTGGTGTATCTTTTGTGATAAACGACAAGCAGGTAGGTACTTAGGAGCAGCGCCAAAGGCGTAATCGTGATGAAAAACTCACGCGAACATGGAATCAAGAATCCCAAAGCACCGATGATGTAAAAAGTGATGATAAACTTTCTTACTTCAACGACAGGCAATCTGTTTTTAGGATAAACGTTCATGTGGCCCGTTTCCCATTCACATTAGTTTTGTTTGATACATCGCCCAAACCTTCATCAAAATGAAATATTTTTTCAGGTTGTTAATCCGCACTCTTTCCGAAAGCAATCTTTCGGGCGTTGTTTGCCTGATTTTTCCGAACAGACTTTTGTAATAGAAGTAAGCCAACGCTACGGCAAGTTTTGCCCTGCCCGGAAGTTGTCTGACGCCGGTCCATGCTTCGGCAAAATCGTTCTCGATGGATTGCTCAATACGTTGTTTGCTGTTCGTGTCGAATTGGCTGTTTGCTATTTCCGGGAAGTAGGTACGTCCCAACTCGTTGTTGTCATTTTTGATGTCGCGGAGGAAATTCACTTTTTGGAACGCCGACCCGAGCTTTTGGGCCGGGTGTGCCAATTGGTCGCAGCATGTTTGGTTACCATTGCAGAAGACTTTCAGGCACATTAAGCCCACGACGTCGGCCGAGCCATAGACATAGCTGTTCAATTCGTCGTTGCTGGTATAACGGGTCTTTGTCAGGTCGAATTTCATGCTTTCCATGAACGCGTCAATGTACTCTTTGGCGATACTGTACTTTTTTACGGTGTCGGCAAAGGCAGCCAATACCGTATTTGTGCTGATCCCGTTTTCCAGTGCGTAATGCAACTGATCGTTAAACTCACGCAACAAAAAAGCTTTGTCGTACCCATGAAAGCTGTCGACAATTTCATCGGTGAGACGGACAAATCCATAGATGGCATAAACGGCCTTTCGTTTATCCTTTTCCAGCAATGAGGTTGCCAATGAAAAAGACGTGCTGTATTTTTTTGTAATCAGCTCGGATAGTTTATAACTATTTTCGATGTAAAATTCGACGTCCATGGGTGAACTCGTTCAGGTTATTTTTGGTTTTCATTTCATGATGACCAAACACAAATGTATCAATTTACAACGAGTGTATCAGCAAAATCGTTTTCTTTTTTTCGAGGGTCGTGATTCGGGTCA
This sequence comes from uncultured Prolixibacteraceae bacterium, assembly GCA_964486235.1. GTDB lineage: Bacteria > Bacteroidota > Bacteroidia > Bacteroidales > Prolixibacteraceae > JBCFBK01. The sequence continues at coordinate 1,991 of CAZANK010000316.1, forward strand.
AGCTGAAAGATGGACGGGTGTCAGGGCACTGAACACCAACGGCTATTTTCTGAGCTATCCGATTTTTCAATTGAATTACGATTTATTTTGTTCGTGTTCATAATCAATTGCCATAGTGACCCAAAATTAGCTTTTTCGTTTCGAACATCAAGTGATGCATTCGCGCCGTTTGATCCTGAAGCAGACTCATGTCATCCGGCCCGTTGGCAAAGTTCCAGCAGTTCGTTAAGACAAAAACGGTAAAGTTGTTTCCCGGGTCTGAATAACAACTAACCGAAGTGCCGGAACCGTCACCGCCGTGACCATAACCCAGATGCTTGTAATGAAATAACCCCATTCCATAGCCAGTTGAGTTGATTGGAGAGATTGGCACACAAGCCATCATATAGTTGCATACATAAGTCATTTTGATTCCTGCTTCACCGTTGAGCAGGAGCTGATAGAATTTACCCAAATCGCGTGGTGAGGTTATGGCATTGCCTTCGCCAACATTCGCAGACATGTTCTGGGTGGTTAAATTGATATTTTCACCTGAAAGCCAGCCCCATGATTCAAGATAGGGTTCAGGGATTGTTCGTTCGGATCCCTTGTCCGGGAAACTGGTTTCTTTCAATCCAAGAGGCTTAATAAACTCATCCTCCATAAACTGACGGTAGGTTTTTCCACTGACCCTTTCTATTATTTTTGCCAACAGTTGATATCCACTGTTTGAGTAGGACCAGGATTCGCCAGGTTTAAATGCATACTTTTGATGTTCACTGATATAGGAAGTCATCTGGTCGATAGTCATTGTATGTTCAGGGTTCTGTGAAAAAGCATTGTCAAGAAAGCTGGCCCCGTCGGGCGAATTAACAACATCGTAAACCCCTGCGGTATGATTAAGTAACCGAAAGATCGTGATTTTATCTTTAAATGGAATGTTATAGTCTTCTGTATCTGGCAAATATGGAATACTTTTACCAGGGATTCTGGCAGTAATCAGAGAATCGAAATGAAGCAGGCCTTTTTGATAAAGCAGTACAATGCCGGCTGCTGTAAAAGATTTCGTAGTGCTTTGTCCACGAAAATGTATGCTTTCCGAAAAGTTATCGGCAAAGCCCCTGTGTCCGAATCCGGTTTCATCGTTGTACACAACACGGATTGCAATGCCTCCGGGAAAACCAGGATACTCTGCCCGGTAATCAGTATAGGTTTGGTCTGCCAGTTGCTGCATTTTCTCACTCAAATTGTTATCCGGTAGAATAGCATCCTCATCTTTTTTACATGCTGACAGGGTTACAAAAGCTACGCACAGCGTGATCAAGGATGTTCTTGATAAAAATAGTTTCTTCGCAGTCATGTTTCTAAATCCTTTTGAATGACCTTATGTTTATAAAAAAATTAAAAATCCCTTTAAAAACAAGGATTATTGGACTTGCCCGAATGAAAGTTTTTCATTTATTCAGGCGAAAAATATCGTCACGCATGAAAGTTACATATTCTACTGGAAAATATCAACCCAATGTGCGAAAAAAAGATTTCATCGACAGGATCATTGAGAATGCCTGCGTATACAAAATCATCGATCAAATCCGTGTTAGAAGAAAAGTTAAGGCGATTTTTCGTTACAGTGATTTAATCCGGTCATACTTGCTGTTGACCCTGTGTGGAGGTGAATGCGCCGAAGATTCGTCAAACAGGGACGCCGTGAAACTTTCCCCGTCAGTGCCTGATGACGGGGAAGTCTGCCCGATTAACGGTAGTGTTTCCTGTGCTTTTTTTAACTTAGTATTTCTTCTATCGTAATGTAATCTCCGACCCTACCTGTCATTTTCCCCATATCGGTTTGAACCGGTAACGTCTTCTTGCCTGGCCTCCAACCTGCAGGGCAAACCTCACCGGTTTTACTGGCATGTTGCCAGGCTTTGATTTGTCTCAGAAACTCGTTTACGTTCCTGCCAACTGAATCAGCCTGAACTTCCTGGGCAACACATACGCCGTCGGGATTAAACAGGAAACGACCTCTTAGTGCAACACCTTCTTCTTCAATCAGAACACCAAACGCGCGGCTAACTTCTAACGTCGTATCTGCGCCAAGTGTCAATTTCAGACCTTTAAGAATAGGTTCAGTCTCTACAAATCTTTTGTGAGAGAATTTTGAGTCAATCTAACACCGTTTACACATGCCATAGTTACTTGTTTTAAAATAATTAATTATGAGGTTTATTTTTCAGGAATAATTAATTCTTAGATCAATCCAATTCTTCTCATTCCCCAAAAACATTTTTATGTAGCGTTTATATCAACGGAGGCATCATGGGCTTCTTCAAAATCAACCCCAAATAGTTTGATATGTAATTCTGACAATTTCGGCCATTTGTATCCATAAGGTCCAGGAAGCCTGCAATAATTTGTTGATGCCTGCATGGTACACAATTTTCTCTTTCTTTGAAAGTCGCTTCTGATTCCTTTCCTCAAAAGCTCTGCCCCAACAATTTTTTCATCAAAGCTAATATTGTGTGCGACAATGAAATCAGCTTTTGATACTAAACTGTTAAATTCGTTTAGGACATTTTCAAGGTTTTCACCTTCTCTAATCGCTTTTTCGGTAGAAATCCCATGAATCTTTGAAGCACCATCTGGAATTGTGAAATTTTCAGGTTTGATAATAAAGTCATTTGAGGCTATTCGATTTTCCTTATTGTCACAAAGAATCCACGCAATCTGAATCATTCTTGGCCAATTATTTAATTCAGTGACTGGAGCTTTCCAATTTTTTGGTAATCCAGTTGTTTCTGTGTCAAAAAATAAATACAT
>CAZANK010000317.1:0-2171 GCA_964486235.1 uncultured Prolixibacteraceae bacterium
GATGAAGGTTTGTTTGAGTAGTGACAGATTGAAACTTTAATGACGGTTTCTTTCCTGAAGAATTACGATCTGTTAAATTTTTGTGTCTTTTAATTTCAATTTATAACAAAAAGCAAACGTCTTCGAATTTTTTAATACCTTGTGGCCAATTTTTAAAGGGTGAGACGATTAACTTTTAAATGAACGACGATGAATCCACAAGCTGAAGAACTGAACAGGATTATCCGCGAAAAAAACCCGGTTGTATTGGATTTGCTTTCGGAGCGAGGGAAGAACATCTTTTTCCCGAAGAAGGGAATTCTTGGACAGACAGCCGATGCAAAGGGAACCCGGATCAACGCAACGATTGGGGCTGCTATCGAGGACAACGGTTCTCCGATGCGTCTCGAAAGCATTGCTTCCAGGGTCAGGCTGGATCCGTCCTGGGTTTTCCCGTATGCCCCCAGCTTCGGACGTCCTGACCTTCGGGCACGGTGGAAAAGCATGATTTATCAGAAAAACCCCCGGTTGGGAGAGCAGGCAATCAGCCTGCCGGTGGTGACCAACGCCCTGACGCATGGCGTTAGCATGGCAGGATATCTGTTTGCCGATCCGGGTGATCAGATCATCGTATCTGATTTATACTGGGGAAATTATAATTTGATTTTGACCCATGCTTATGGGGCCGAACTCCGGAAATTTCCTTTTTTCAAGGAGAGCCGGATGAACCTGGATGCCCTTCAGTCCAGCCTGGAAGAAGGCGGCATTGGCAAGAAAATCCTGATCCTCAACTTTCCTAATAATCCGACAGGTTATTCTCCAACGGTGGATGAGGCAAAAGCCATTGCTGACGTGATGAAGAAATCGGCCGAAAGGGGAAACAAGATCGTGGTTTTTGCCGATGATGCGTATTTCGGCCTGGTTTACGAAGAAGGAATTGAGACGCAAAGCGTTTTCACTTACCTTGCCGGAATCCACGAAAACGTGCTGGCCGTGAAAATTGACGGCCCGACCAAAGAGGATTATGTGTGGGGATTCCGCGTGGGATTTATCACCTATGGGATTAAGGGCGGCGATGCGGACCTGTACGCTGCGCTCGAAGCAAAAACCGCGGGAGCTGTCCGTGGAAATATTTCCAATGCCGCCAACATTTCGCAGTCGTTGTTGCTGAAAGCATTCGAGGACCCGGATTATCAGGCCCAGAAAAAAGCGAAATTCGTGATCATGAAGGAACGCTACCTCGCGGTCAGGGAGGCGTTGAAGGATTCGAAATACCAGGAGGCCTTCACGGCATTGCCCTATAACTCGGGTTATTTTATGTGTGTACAGCTTGCCGGCGGACTGGATGGGGAGCGGCTTCGCAAACTCCTGATTGAAAAATACAGCATCGGGATCATTAATCTCAATAATGTGATCAGGATCGCCTTTTCTGCCGTTGCTGCCCATGACATTCCGGAGTTATTCGAGGGGATCTACAAGGCCTGCAAGGAACTGGCTGAATCCTGAGCGAAAGCCCACGGTCGGGAATAACAGCAAGGTCGCGGGGTGACAATCGAAGAAGATGGACCCTGTCACCTTGCTGCCTTCATCCGGATAACCATTATTCCTTCTTCCCTTCTCCGTTTTCCTTCATGCCTGCCGTTGCAGTTGGTAGACCATGAAAAATAACAGTAAGGCAAATGCAACGAGAAGGCCATTGACAAGCTTTACCCATTTTGACCCGCACCATTTCAGCAAAAGTGCGGCCAGTCCCATCGCCCCGGTAATTACCAGTCCGGAGAAATAGGTAAGCGCTTTAACCTCTGCAGAAGGGATTTGTCCGTTTGGCACTTTCGGTACTGCAATCTGACCGCTCAGAATCATCCACAGCGAAAAAATGCCAAGCAGGACAAACAGGATATGCCCGGCGGGCTGAACTCCCTTCTTTTGCTCCACCCATGAAAAAATGATCAGGATCATGGCCAGGAAGAGGATCCATTGCGAACCTGAAGTCCATGCCAAAAATGCGTGACGGTCCATTTTTTTTCTTTTTGACAAATGTGTTAATTTTTTAGTAAAGTAAAAAATACATGGAATGCAGGTGATTTGATTATTTTTGGGAATTTAAGAGAATTTTGATTTTGTGATTTGGAATTTGTGATTTGGAATTTGTGATCTGGATTTTTAAGGTTTGGAGTTTATGAACCGGAATT
>CAZANK010000317.1:2271-4748 GCA_964486235.1 uncultured Prolixibacteraceae bacterium
TGATTTGGAATTTGTGATCTGGATTTTTAAGGTTTGGAGTTTATGAACCGGAATTTGTGACTTAATCATTGTTTATGGAACTTGAAATTGACGGCAGGGCAAAAGGGCTGATCTTTGATTTGGACGGAACCATTGCAGACACCATGCCGATTCATTACATTGCATGGAGAAACGCGGCTGCCCGCTATGGGATTGACTTTACCGCCGGGTTGTTTGAACAACTGGCAGGTGTACCGCTTTATCCAACCGTGGAGCGGCTGAATGAATTGTTTGGCAAAAAGATCAATCCACAGGAAATGGGCGATGCCAAGGAGAGGGAGTATGAACAGAACATGGGGAAGATGAAGCCCGTTGAGCCGGTCATTTCCCTGATCAAAAGATACCACGGCAAGTTGCCGATGGCCGTGGGAACCGGCGGACTGACACGTCTTGCATGGAGAACGCTGGAGCTGGTTGGTGTTGATCAGCTTATTGATGTTCTGGTGTCTTCCGAGGATGTCAGGCATTATAAACCGCATCCTGAGACTTTTCTGCGCTGCGCTGAATTAATGAACGTGGAACCTTCTGCCTGTCAGGTTTTTGAGGACGGGGTTCTTGGTATTCAGGCCGCGAAAGGGGCCGGCATGATGGTGACTGATGTAAGAGCATACTATACCGTGACGATTGGCAAGGAAGTTTATGAAGGGTGAAACCGGAAACCGGAAACCGGAGATCGGAGATCGGAGAAAAAATAATGGTTCCATGGCGAAATTGCAGAAATAGTAAATGGCAAATGGTAAATGTAAATGATTGATTTTAAAGTCGTTGCACCATATTCACCTACGGGAGACCAGCCTGAAGCGATCAGGCAGCTTGTCGAAGGCATTGAACAGGGCGTCCGGTTTCAGACGTTGCTGGGAGTGACCGGTTCAGGCAAGACCTATACCATGGCCAAGGTGATCGAGAAAGTGCAGCGGCCTACGCTGATCCTGAGCCACAATAAAACGCTTGCCGCCCAGTTGTACGGGGAAATGAAGCAATTTTTTCCCGGGAACGCGGTTGAGTATTTTGTTTCCTATTACGATTATTATCAGCCAGAAGCCTATATCCCCACCACAGACACCTACATTGAAAAGGATTTGTCCATTAACCAGGATATCGAGAAAATGCGGTTAAGCACCACTTCCGCGCTTCTGTCGGGAAGGAGGGATGTGATCGTCGTCTCGTCTGTTTCCTGCCTTTACGGTATCGGGAACCCCGAGGATTTTCATGCCAATGTGACGGAGGTGAAGGCAGGGCAGGTGATGAACCGTAACCAGTTGCTTCACCGGTTGGTGGATGCCTTGTATTCAAGGAGCGAAGTGGATTTTCAGCGGGGAAATTTCCGGGTAAAAGGGGATACGGTAGATGTTTTTTTGGCCTACGATGACATTGGCGTCAGGCTGGTGTTTTGGGGAGACGAAGTCGAAGAGATATACAGCTTCGATCCCGTGGATGGCCGGACAATCAATCAGTTGGACCGCGCCGTGATTTACCCGGCCAATATTTTTGTGACGACAAAAAGCCGGATGATGTCGGCCATTCATCAGATTCAGGACGATTTGGTGAAGCAGATTGATTTTTTCCGTGAAATCGGAAAGCCCCTGGAAGCCAAACGGATTGAAGAACGGGTGGAATATGACATGGAAATGATGAGGGAGCTGGGGTATTGCCCGGGTATCGAGAATTATTCCCGGTATTTTGACGGGCGCCAGGCAGGTACCCGTCCGTTTTGCCTGCTGGATTATTTCCCGTCCGACTTCCTGACCATGATTGATGAAAGCCATGTCACGGTTCCCCAGATCAGGGCCATGTACGGGGGTGACCATTCGCGGAAGATCAACCTGGTTGAATTTGGTTTCCGGCTTCCGGCGGCCATTGACAACCGGCCTCTGAAATTTGATGAATTTGAAGAAATTGTCAACCAGGCCTTGTTTGTGAGCGCGACCCCAGCCGATTATGAACTTGAATTGTCTGAAGGTGTTTACGTGGAACAGGTCGTCCGTCCAACCGGGTTGCTTGATCCGGTCATTGATGTTCGTCCGTCAACGAATCAGATTGACGACCTGATCAATGAGATTCATAAGCGGATCGACAAGGACGAACGGGTGCTGGTAACAACCCTGACGAAGCGGATGGCCGAGGAATTGAGCCGGTATCTTGCCAACACGGGCATCAAAACCCGGTACATTCATTCCGATATTGACACCATGGAGCGGATCGCGATCATGGAAGATTTGAGAAGGGGCGGGTTTGACGTGTTGGTAGGAATTAACCTGTTGCGCGAAGGACTTGATCTGCCGGAAGTATCGCTGGTGGCCATTATTGATGCGGACAAGGAAGGTTTTCTCCGTTCTGAGCGTTCGCTGACGCAAACAGCGGGGCGTGCTGCCCGTAACCTGAACGGCACGGTGATCATGTATGCCGATAAGATCACCGAATCCATGCAAAAGACGATC
>CAZANK010000318.1:0-4746 GCA_964486235.1 uncultured Prolixibacteraceae bacterium
AGCTCGGCATGCTTACATACCTCTTCTACACGCTGTCAAAACCAGTCAGTCCCATTCATTTTCAGGCAAAAAATTCTGATTCTCCCGGAACAACCGTTGTCAATCACCGGAAATAATCGTGACAAAGATAACGCTGTTTTTTAAGTTTTGCACAATTATTGTTGTGTAGTCTGGTATCCAAAAAAATGAACGTATGAAAAAAGTACTGTTTCTGTTATTAATGAGCGGGCTTCTTTTTGCCTGTGAAGGACCTGCCGGACCGATGGGTCCTCCGGGAGAGCAAGGTGAACCGGGTGAACCGGGTGAAGGTTCAAACTGGACTGTTCTTGACTTCAACATCAAAAAGAACGACTGGCAAAGATCGGGCGGTGAAAACGAACTCGGATCATACTTCTTTGTCAACTATGACGTACCTCAACTCACCACGACAGTTTACAACGACGGGATCGTCATGGCTTATATTGAGTTTGAAGGGAGTTTTCAAACACCGCTGCCTTATACACGCTATTACGGCGAGCAGGATGAAGGCCAGGAATATCTCTGGAGTGAAATACTTGACTACGAGTATACAACAGGAGGAATTACATTCTATTCCACGCCTTCCGACTTCGCGACGGGGATTGTCCCCGACGGCGCCGTCATACGAGTTGCATTTGTTTGGTAATGAACCGGATTTTAAATTAATTCGGGCCAAAGTAAAATAATATGAACAGCCTTCTGGTTTTATCCGTCAAAAATATTATTTTTGCATCCCATTAATCAGGACGGGATGTAGCGCAGTTGGTAGCGTACCACGTTCGGGACGTGGGGGTCGCCTGTTCGAGTCAGGTCATCCCGACAAAATAGGATTCTAAAATACACAAAGCCTGTAATTGACAGGCTTTGTGTATTTTAATAACCTCCAATTCCCCTTCGTCATAAAAAGGGCTTCCTTCATTTGGCGATTCCGAAGATTATGCTTAAATCGAGTAAAAAAAGATGAACAGATGAAGACGATGAAAACACTTATCATTGCAGCAATTGCGCTCACGGCACCGTGGTATCTCGCGGGACAAACCAGCCGTCAGTCTTTCAAACCCGGCGAACTGTGGCCAGATGACAAAGGTGTTCCCATCAATGCCCACGGTGGCGGAATACTGAAACACAGCGGGACATACTATTGGTACGGCGAACATAAGATTGAAGGCAAAGCCGGGAATGTGGCGATGGCCGGCGTCCACTGTTACTCGTCAAAAGACCTGTACAACTGGAAAGATGAAGGGATTGCCCTGGCCGTGTCGGACGATCCGGAAAGTATGATCGTGAAAGGTTGCATCATCGAGCGGCCAAAAGTGATCTACAATAAAAACACCAAAAAATTTGTGATGTGGTTCCATCACGAGTTAAAGGGGATGGGATACAAGGCGGCAAAAACAGGTGTCGCCATCGCAGACGGGCCAACCGGCCCGTTTAGCTACCTCGAAAGTGTGAATCCGAACGCCGGCCACTGGCCGCTTAACTTCACCGATGACCAAAAGTCCATGCGTTTTCCCGACAACCTGAAGGAAGGATCGGAGGAGTGGGAACAGGCTGTCGCCGACGGGTTGTTTGTTCACCGGGATTTTGAAAAGGGACAAATGGCCCGCGACATGACCTTGTTTGTCGATGAAGACGGAAAGGCTTATCATATTCATGCCTCCGAAGAAAACCTGACCCTCCATATCTCCTTGTTAAATGAGGCCTATACCGGTTTTGACGGAGACTATGTCACCATGGCACCCGGCGGTCTCAACGAGGCGCCGGCCATCTTCAAAAAAGACAGCAACTATTACATGATCACGTCAGGCTGTACCGGCTGGGCACCCAATGCGGCGCGGTCGTTTGTCGCCGACCACATTTACGGCCCGTGGGAACCTCTTGGAAACCCCTGCAGGGGAACCGAAGAACAAGTCAATACGACTTTCCGTTCACAAAGTACCTTTATCCTTGAAAACCCGTCAAGAAAAGGTCATTTCATTTTTATGGCCGACCGCTGGAACCCGGACAATGCCATTGACGGACGCTATGTTTGGCTTCCCATCGAATTTGAAGACGGGAACCCGGTGATCCGCTGGACGGATGAATGGAAACTGAAAGCGGGCTTATAGACTGCCTTATCCGTTTCAACGGAAATAACACTTCAATTATAAAAATCTTCCGAAACATTAAATACTTGAAATGAAAAAGCAAAATAGTCTATTTTGAAAATTAAATAAGAATTACTAATCTTGTAAAACGTTTCAAATAAAAAATATCACACAGCGTTTTAATAATCTTTTTTCAATACTCATTGAATTTTTGCAAAAAAAATGGATCGACGAAATTTTGTAACCCGCGTCCTGTTAACCGGCGGGGCATTCGGTTTAGGTATTGGCTGTAACCGCAAGCCGGAGTCTTCTCCGGAACAGGAAGTGACAGCGAAGCAGTCATCTGCCCGCCACCCGGGCATGATCACCGAGCCGGCGCGGGAAATCCGGGTGCTTGCCAGCACGGATGTGCTCGTGGTAGGGGGTGGCCCGGCCGGCACGGCCGCTGCCATCGCAGCAAGCAGGGCCGGCGCTGAAACCTTCCTGGTGGAACGCTACAACCATTTGGGCGGCTTGTGGACCGGAGGACTGGTTTTGCCGCTGCTCTCCACTCATGCCGTGGATCAAGAAAGGAATAAAAAACAGGTCATTCATGGCATCGGAGGCGAGATGGCCCGGAGACTGAAAGAGCTGGGCATGACCCTCGATGAGGAGAATCCCGTAGTTGATCCGGAAGCAGCCAAATATGTATTGGACGAAATGACCGGCGAAGCCGGCGTAAAGATGCTTTACCACGCCTGGGGCGCCAACGTCATCATGGATGGCGATACGATCCGGGGCGTATGCGTTGAAACGAAATCGGGGCGAATGGCGATCCTGGCCAAAATCGTGGTCGATTGTACCGGCGACGGCGACATTCTGAATCTGGCCGGGGAATCGTTTGATAAAATGAACTATCACATCGGACTGGTACACCGGTTGGGAAACGTGGACCGTATCGACAAGCGCAAACCCGGTTATAAAAAAATGTTTGTAGGACAACCCACACCTTTGCCAAGCGTAAACTGGGTGAACATGCATGGGCTCAATGATCAGGACGGGACCGACGCCGTGACGTTGTCGCAACTGCAGGTCAAATACAGGAAAGAAATATGGGAAAGTGTTCAGACCATCCGTCAGACACCGGGCCACGAGGAGGTTTTCCTGCTGGATACCGCGTCTCAGTTGGGTGTCCGCATGTCCCGGATTCTCGAAGGGCAATACAAGCTGACCCTGGAAGATACGATGACCTTTAGATCGTTTGATGACGTGATCGGGGTCAGCGGCGCATGGACTTCGATTCCTTACCGCGGAAAAAGGATTTCGAAAGCAGACCGGCCCCTGTGGCAAATTCCATACCGGTCGCTGGTACCTAAAAAAACAAAAAACCTGCTGGTTGCAGGCCGGTGTTTTTGTTTTGAACGCGAACTTGTTGAAGACACCCGGATCATCGGCACCTGTCTGATCACCGGACACGGCGCCGGGGCAGCAGCAGCGCTGGCCGCCAAAGAACGGACCGCAGTCGGGGATGTTGACATCTCCAGACTGAAACAACTTTTAAAGGATCAGGGAGCCTGGCTGGGCTGAAAAAGCAGGAAATTCCTGAAATGAACTACCCCCCGAAGAGCAGCGGGGTATCACAAAGGAATAAGTTTTTAACTCGCCGCAAGCGGCGGGGAACTTACCCCTTAACGATTAGAAGAAGCAGCCTAAGGATATCCAAAGGTCAACAAAACCGGCTAAAACGAGCTGATGACCTTTGGATGTCCGTTTTTTAAGCAGGCAACCTGATTCAATCCAGCCAAAGCTTTTTATACCAGGCCATATACGCTTCAAGCTTTTTCTGATATCCTTCCATATCCAGCAATTGCTCATCATAGATCAGGTAAGACAGGTCCGCGGTCCGGTTGGCATAGTGCCGGGCCCGGTCCTCCTGAAAAAAATACTTTTTGTCCGGCGTCGACATCCCTTTAGGCAGCCTTGTTTTCTCCCAAACCCCAACCAGATCGTCATAAACCCGGGCCCTTCTTGCCAGGCCGGCAGCCACGATGTCCCTCGCCTTCGCCAGTTGATCATAAGCCTTCTGCTTATTCAGGTATGTCAGCCGGTGGGCCTGGGTGATCGTGTATTCAAGGGTTGACAGGTCCATATACGTCAGACAGGTATGTTCAATCAGCTTCGCGACCGTCCGGTATACTTCAAGATCATATTCATGCCGGGTGATCGACTTCCTGTTGTTTTCGATGATCTGAAGTGCCCGCCGCATTTTGTCCAGCATCTCTTCTGATTCAGCAACCTTGGCCCCATACGCCGTATTCCAGTACGGATCATACTCCATGTGCTCCCTCCGGGGAAGGTCAGGCAGGTGCGTTTTGCCAATTTCGCCGAAATGCCAGACATTCCGTTCCAGCGTCCATGAATAATAATAAGCGCCTTCATTCAACAACTGATAAAGTTCGGTCATATCCCGGACAGAACAACCGTAATAGTTTCTAAAGAACGACTCTTCAAATTCCGCCAAAGCCGGCTGACTGCCGTTCCAGGAATACGCGGCAGAAGTGACAAAACACAACATCCACATCTGGTTGTGAAGTCCCGAGTCATCCCAGGATGTCCTGATCATGCCGTCAAAAACGCCCGACGTGGCCGCAGACGTCAAAAA
>CAZANK010000319.1:0-4740 GCA_964486235.1 uncultured Prolixibacteraceae bacterium
TAATAAAATACTCGCCTCCTCCTTCCACCCGCTTGTTGGTGGCAAGCTCCGAAATCGCCATGGCCGTCGGTATCGTCACCAGATGCCCCACGAAAATAAGGAGCAAGAGTCCCCAAAAGCCAAGAACACCAACGCCAAATCCAAACCGCAAAAAAAGGATCGCCCCAAGTATGGTCGAAATGGCTGTAAAAAAAACAGGAGCCGTCCCAAATGATTTTTTTGTAGTCTCCATCGTGTCACTCAAAGGTTCTCTAAGTTCGCATTTCCATCGGTTCTTGTTGTTCTTTCGCGCCTGAAAATTTTTCATGGTCTCATCGTAATGGCAGATCGCTCTGCCTTTATGGTTCCCGTGATCCGGCCAACAATGCAAAGTTGCGTTGGGCCTTAAAGTCGTCAAGTGTTAATTTTACCATCCTGCTTTGCTTTTATCCCATGAAAACCTACTTTCGTTGTATTGATCCTGATTCATTGAATCCGTCGCCTGTCCATGCAAATATGGAAAATTTTAGCGGCAATTCAGGGGTCACCATTAAAAAAGCTGAACATTGAATAACGGTATAAAATGGCAGGAAGAAGTTTACTACAGTTGTTTTTGCAGGAAGGAAGGATAGAAGCCGGCTGCGACGAAGCCGGAAGAGGATGCCTGGCCGGTCCTGTTGTGGCCGCGGCAGTGATTCTGCCGCCGGACTTTGACAATGACCTGTTGACGGATTCCAAAGCGCTCACGGAAAAGGAACGCGACCAGCTCCGTCCGGTGATCGAATCGCAGGCCCTCGCCTGGGCCGTCGGGATCGCGAGCCACTCAGAAATCGACGCGATCAACATTCTGAACGCTTCTTTTCTGGCCATGCACCGGGCTATCGGTCAGCTCACCCCGGTGCCGGATCATTTGCTGATCGACGGGAACCGGTTTAACCCGTATCCGGCAATTCCGCACACCTGCGTCGTTAAAGGAGACGCCAAATTTTTACCCATTGCCGCGGCCTCCGTGCTGGCGAAAACCTGCCGGGATGGCCTGATGAAAGACCTCCATCGCCGGTTCCCGCAATATGGCTGGAGCAACAACAAAGGTTATCCGACCAGGGCGCACCGGCAGGCGATCCGTGAAACCGGCCCTTCACCTTATCACCGGATGACGTTCCACCTGCTCGAAGAACAACTCCGGCTCAACTTCGGGCAGGGAGCATCGCAGAAAACGATGAACGGAGACCGGAACAGGGAAAACGGAGACCGAAGAAGGGAGGATGGTTGCAAGGTTATCTGACTGTATGGTTTTATGAATATCTGAGTATCTGAAAATCCGAACATCAAAAACCGGATGTCCGGTACTGCAATTCGATCGGTATCCCGTTATAAAAATCAAGGATCTTTGAACGGAAGATATAATCGTATTTTGCCTGGGCCAGGTCGCTGGCAGCTTTTGTGAGATTGTTCTTCGCCTGGTTGTATTCGACCGAATTCACCATTCCCACGTTGAATTTCTCTTCGGTATAGCGAAACGCTTCCTTCATCGACTCCACCGCTTTGTTGCCGGCGACATACTTTTTCAGGGCAGCCAGCGCGTTGGCAGATGCCTGTTCAATTTCCTTCCGCAGCACATTTTTCGTGTTCTGCAATTCCAGCTCCTGCGTAACGGCCTGCAACTCCGCATTCTTTATTTGCGTGCGGGCCTGAAGCCTGTTAAACACGGGAATGCTCATATTCACGCCAAATCCGTACCGTTCATTATTTTTCAACTGACCCGAAAACGGGATTCTGCTCCCTTCCCGGTCTTCATACTTGTTGTTATACGACGTATAATAATCGAAACCCGCGCCGAGTGTCGGATAAAGTCCGCTTTTCGCAATTCCTATCTGTTCCCTGGAGCTTTCCAGCTTAAAGGCAGCGCTCTTCACCTCCGGACGGCTCAGGACAGCCTGATGAAAGACTTCGACCGAACTCAACAACAACCGGTTGGCTACCACCAGCGGAAGTTCAGGTGTAACGATCTTAAACTGTTCCGAAGCCGGCAGTTCCAGCAACTGATAGAGGTTCAGGTAACTGAGCTGTAACGCATTTTGCTGGTTAACCAGATTCACCTCCTCCTGCGCATACTGTGCCTCGATCTCGAGCAGGCTTCCTTTTGCCAGGCTTCCGGCATCGACCAGTTTCCTGGTCCGCTCAATCTGCAGGTTGGTCACTGCCAGTTGATCCTCAGCGACCTGCACCAGTTCCCCGGCAAGAAGGATCTGCAGGTAGGCTGCGGCCACATTCAGGATGATGTCATCTTTTGCCTTTTGCAGCTCTTCAAGACTGGCTTTTAAATTGTAACCGGCCATATCGACCGACTTTTTAAGTGCCATCGCATTCCACAAAGTGATATTCGCACTTAAACTACCGTTCGTCTGGTTTGAGTTATAATCGGCATACGTATTGTCATACTGCAAGGATCTCCCGAAGTTAAAACTGTTTGAAAGATTTCCGCTGACCGACGGCAGTCGGTTGTTTTTTGACTGTTTCAGCTCGTTGCCGTAATAACCGGTGTTGCTTTGCTGTTGCCGGATACGGATATTGTTTTCGAGTGCATAGTCCATGCATTTCTGTAAATCCCATTCCTGCTGAGCGGCAGAGATACCTGCCAGACAAACGGCAAAAACGGTTAGGTACAATTTAACCTTCATTTTATTCTATTTTATCTTCATAAACGAAATTACGCATTTTCAGTTAGTCGTCACCGCATCGACAGGCGTTTCTCACGTTCGGCAGAGCCCCAAACTGCGTTTGACTTTGCGCGCACTTCATCGAAACATCCCGCATTGACCTGACCGCTATCCTTTTTCTTCTTTCTCCTTCATTTTCTTCGGATCAATTTTATCGCCTTTCACTTTGTCATCCTTGCTCAACCCTTCCACGATCTCAATATTGATCCCGTCCGAAATCCCTGTTTTCACGTTTCGCTTTTCGAAAGTCAGTTCCGCTTCGTTCGTTAACACCTCCACGAAAGCCGTGTCATTTTTAAACCGGAGCATCCCTTCGGGAATAACCATGACGCTGTCTTTCCGTTCCAGGACAATATTGGCGTTGGCGCTGTAGCCGGCACGGATAAACCGGCTTTCTTTCAGTGACACATCGGCCTTGATCTCAAACTGGATGGCGCCGTTTTCTTCGACGCCTTTGGGTGAGATATATTTCAGGATCGCTTCAAACTTGTCTTTTTCGATCGCCCCGATCTCCAGTTCGATTTTCATTCCCTCCCTGATCTTCCCCACCTCGGTCTCGTCGACTTTCCCTTCAAAGATCATATCCTGCATGTCAGCAACAACAGCAATTGTTGTCCCGTCGTTGAACGTATTGGATTGGATCACCGAATTACCGACTTTAACCGGGACGTCGAGCACGGTGCCCGTAATCGTCGAGCGGACAAGGGTGTTGGTCGCCGTCTGCGCTTTCTTCGTGACCCCGTTCTTAATCAGTTCCAGGTTGTTTTCGGCACCCAGAAATTCTTCCTTTGCCTGGTCATACGCCACCTTGGCCCGTTTAAATTCTTCGTAAGAAACCACATCCGAATCGAATAGTTTCTGCAGCCGGTCGTAGTCAATCTTTGCATCCTCGAAGTTGATCCCCGCCTGTTTCACCCGGGACTCAGCGCTATTAAGGCTGACCATATCGGGGATGATCTTGATTTTCGCGATCACGTCGCCTTTGCCGATCCTGTCGCCGGCCTCCACGTAAATTTCATCGATAATCCCGGAAATCTGCGGTTTTATTTCAATTTCCTGGCGGGGTACCACCGATCCCGTTGCCACGGTTTTTTGGATCACATTCGAGATGAATGGTGTTTTGGTCTCGAACCGGTCTGGTTTTTTCTTTGACTTGGTGTAAAGGAACGCAATCGTGCCTCCGAAAATGACCACCAATACGGTAATTCCTAAAATTCTTAAAATCTTCTTCATGGCATAAAAATTATCAAACTGTTCAATCATTCTATTCTAATCTTCTGACACGCTGCTATGCTAATCCTCCCCGGTTATTCGTCTCTCAGCGCTTCAATCGGTTTGATCCTGATTGCGCGCCTGGCAGGCACGAGTCCGGCGAGTATCCCCGAGACCACAAGAACGGTCAGCGACGAAAGGGCGATTCCCAGATTCACCTGCGGGTTCCGGAAAAACACTTCGTCGCCGGCCGATTCCAGAAATTGATTCAGCAGTTCAAGGAGGCCTACTCCGAGCGAAAGTCCGATGTAGCCGGCCATCACCGTGAGGAAAACACTTTCCGCCACGATGTGAAGGATGATCTTCCCCGGAGTGGCACCGATGGCACGCTGAATGCCGATTTCCTGCGTCCGTTCCTTAATGATTACCAGCATAATATTGCTTACGCCGATCACGCCCGCCATCAGTGTCCCGATTCCTACGATCCAGGTCAAAATTTGGATTCCCAGGAACAAGGCCGAGAACTTTCTGAATTCGGCTTCAACGTTGAATGATCCGACAGCCTGCATGTCGTCGGGCGCTATTTTGTGGCGCTCTTTCAGGACATTTTTCAGTTTCTCTTCCATCTTGCTGACGCTGCTCCATGGTTTGGCGGTCACCGAAAAAAAATGGATCACATTGCCATAGTTATAGGTCGTTTGCATGGTTGAAAAGGGTAAAATGATCGTCTCCTCTTTCTTGCCGCCGCCGATATTGATCCGGGTTTCGGGATGAACCACTCCCACCACCTGAAAATATACGCCGCTCAGCTTCAGGTACTCGCCAATCG
>CAZANK010000320.1:0-4710 GCA_964486235.1 uncultured Prolixibacteraceae bacterium
ATGTTTATGATATGGGACAGAATTTCTCAGGGTGGGCCAGGTTGAAGATTCAGGCGCCGGCGGGCACAAAAGTCCAGCTCCGGTTTTCCGAGTGGCTGGGAGAGGATGGTATGATCGATCCCGCAAGCACCGGCGTATATGCCACCGGACTTGTGCAAACGGATCAGTACATTTGCAGAGGGGACAGTCTTGAAATCTGGGAACCGCGGTTCACCTGGCACGGGTTCCGGTATGTGGAGATGTGTGGTTTCCCGGGAGTCCCGGCAGAAGAAAACCTGGAAGGGATCGTGGCGCATACCGCTCTCGAAAAGGTAGGAACGTTTGAATGCTCCGATTCCCTGATCAATAAGCTGCACGAAACTGCGTTATGGACATTGACCGGGAACCTGCACAGCATTCCGACTGACTGTCCGCACAGGGAACGGTGTGGTTGGCTGGCTGATGCGTTCCTGGTGTCGGATATGGCCATTTATAACTTCGATGCGGCAACGTTCTGGAGCAAATTCATTCAGGACATCGAAACCTCGCGCAGGGGAGGGTTGCCGGGGAATATTGCGCCCGGCAGGCGGTTGGGAGGTACGGCCCCTGACTGGGGCATGGCGTTTATCAAGTTACCCTGGAACATGTATTTGTATTATAACGATCAGTCCGTCATTGCAGAACATGAGGAAGGGATGAAGTTTTTCATGAATTACCTGGAGAAAATCGCTGAAGACCACGTGATTGAAAAGGGGATTGGCAGCCTGTTTTCGCCGGGAAGGATCAGTCCGCTTGAAACCCCAAAAGAATTTACCTCAACAGCCCTGTTTTATTTTAGCGCCGGAGCCATGGCGCGGATGGCGGAGGTACTTGGTAAGAAAGAGGATGCCGTTCATTATTCTTCCCTGACAGAGGCGATCAAAACGTCATTTAATAAAAAATTCTATGATGAACCGGGGAAAACTTACGGCGGACAGGAGAAGAACGCGCTGGCCCTTGCCTTTGATCTGGTACCGGATCAGGACATCACGGCTGTTGCGCAAAGCCTGAACCGGGATGTAACCGACGCCCATCAGGGGCATCTTGCAACAGGCATTTTTGGGAGCAGGTATATTCATGAAGTACTTTCCAGGCATGGTTACGGGGAAACCCTGAGAACGATGCTTCATAAAAAGACTTTCCCCGGTTATGGTTATCTGTTTTCACTTGGGGCAACCACCTTTTGGGAAAACTGGGGAGAACTGACGTTCGAAGACCGGAATATCCCGGGGAACACACGTTCGAAAAGTCACCCGTTCCAGGCGGGATTCGATGCCTGGTTTTATAACGGTCTTGCGGGAATCAATCCTGATCCCGAAAATCCGGGATTTAAACGAATCTTCCTCCAACCCCGGTTTCTGCCGGGTCTGACGTTTGTCAAAGCAAGTTACAACTCCATGTACGGGTTGATCAAAAGCGAGTGGCACCACGACGGTGACCAAATTGCCTGGGCGGTCTCCGTGCCTGCCAACACGACCGCGTTGGTCTATGTGCCGGTGCCGGCAGCGGGAGCGGTCCGGGAGGGTAACAGGCCGGCAGCGCGTTCGCAGGGGGTGAAATTCGTGAAGACGGAGAACGGGAGTGCCGTTTTCGAGATTGGTTCGGGCGATTATTCCTTTAAGTGGAATCCGTCATGACTCCTTTCGTATCACATTCGACGTACATCTATAGGAAATACGATAAATTATGATGTAAATTTGACTCAGGAAAGAACCTTGAAATTAATACGAAATGATAAAAATATTATTTTGTCTGGTATTCGCAGCGACCATCGAGATGGGTTTCGCGCAAACGGAGAAACTTCATGTGGTTGTTATTGGTGCTCATCCTGACGATGCCGACCTGCTGGCAGGCGGCACGGCAATCCGGCTTTCGCGATTGGGGCATGAGGTGCTGTTTGTCTCGCTGACCAACGGCGACGCAGGCCATTACAGCACCGGCGGCGGGGCGTTGGCGAAAATAAGAAGGGCGGAAGCAGAAGAAGCCGGCAAACGGTTTGGCGTAACCTATCGTGTTTTGGATAACCACGACGGGGAACTGATGCCTGATTTGTATATCCGTCTGGACGTGATCCGCCTGATCCGGGAATGGAACGCGGATGTGGTCATCGGTCATCGTCCGAATGATTATCACCCCGACCACCGGAATGCCGCGATCCTTGTTCAGGACGCCGCTTTTATGGTCGTAGTCCCCAATGTGGCGCCGGATACGCCGCCATTAAAAAAGAACCCTGTCTTTCTTTATGCCCAGGACCGTTTTCAAAAACCGTATCCCTTCCAGGCCGATATTGCCGTCGATATTTCTGACGTATACCGGCAAAAGGTGTACGCGTTTTCAGCGCACCGGTCACAGTTTTTTGAATGGCTCCCCTGGCTCAGCGGACAGCTAAATGAGGTTCCCGCCGACGAAAACGGGAAACTGGAGTGGCTGGCAAACCTCCGCAAAAAACCCATCGTGCCGGCCGTCAGGGAATCGTTGGTGAAATGGTATGGGGCGGAAAAAGGCGGTCAGGTAACCGATGCCGAGGCCTTTGAAATCTGTGAATATGGCAGGCAACCGGATGTGAATGAAATAAAACGGCTATTTCCGATGCTGGGAAAATAATTTCTCCCCGGGAAATGTCCTGACTGATGACCATTCCTTTCAAACGGACCGGCCTTGCTGTTCCGACAGCTCCCCCAAAGCAAGCTGGTACTCATGCGGGGTGATCCCTTCTATTTTTTTGAACACCTTGCTGAAATGATACCGGTTTTTGAACCCGCACAACTGATAGGTTTCGACAATCGAGTGTTTTTTGAGGTAAATTTTCGAACGTTCTACCCTGATCTGGCTGAGATACTCGTGAAAGGTTTTTCCGTATTTTTCCCTGAAATTGTGCGTGACAAACGATGAACTCCGGCCAATAAACGCTGCGGCTGTCTTTACGTCTATCGGTTTGGAGAGATTATCTTCGACGTACTTTTTCAGGTAGTATTCAGGCTTGGCTTTTCGCAGTTCGACCAGTTTATTTTTAAGGATGAGATCGGCAAAATTCTGAAAAAGCTCAGAAATCAGGATGAGCTTTTCTTTTTCAATGATCGTCATGGAATGATAAGCCCTTTCGAGGTCCTTGAGCCTGGAGTGCTTAAAAAGGGAATATTTCCGGGCGATGGCCTGAAAACCCTCTTCCGACCGCACCTGTCCAAAATGTAAATACCCCACCAGCGCGTTCTCGATGAACAAAGGATGAAACATCTCATACAAGCCGTTGGAGCACTGGTACAAAATCGGTTTCTTTTTGGTTTTTGCCTCTTTAAATTTAGCAAGATCGCAGTCGATGCATTTGTGTTTCATCTCGAGTTGGACAAGCTTGCAAAAATCCTGATAGTCACCATTGTTCCCTGCAATCTCGTTGGTGTATTGCACATCGTCAATGGCGTAGATGAACGAAGTCCGGATAGCGAACAGGTTGGATAACAAATCCATTAGTTTTTTGATCTCATTGACTTCGATAAACAATTCTTCGATACGGATTTCCATGATTCATTGAATTAATGAAAACTGTTTGATGCAAGTTCAATCAATCGGTGAAAAAATGACGGACAAAACGCCCGGTTTTCACAGGCAAGATAATGAATATTAATTGCCTGAGGTAAAATTAATAAATAGAATTCATTCAATTGCTTATTCGGATATGACATTTGCGTTTTCTGACATTGATCGGACTTCAAGGGTAGCTTAATATTGTCTTGGGAATGAGTTGCCGGATCGTGGAAGGGAACAACCTGATTGGGGCAGACTTTTGAAAAATGCGGAAAACCGAAAATCGATTATTAATTTATAAAAAGGAGGTTATTATGGCAGGCCCAGGTGCTTATTGGATTGGAAAAGAAGAAACGGATGAGGTCATGGAAGTTCTGCGGGGCGGGTATTTTTTTCGTTACGGTGATGAGAAAGACCAAAAGTTTCTGCATAAAGTTTCGACGCTGGAAAAAGAATTTGCCCGGTATTGCGGGGCGAATTACGCGTTGGCCACATCATCGGGAACATCGGCATTGCTGGTCTCACTGTTTTCTCTAGGACTGAAACCCGGCGATGAGGTGATTGTTCCGGCCTATACGTTTGTGGCGACCTATTCTGCCTGTATTTTCGCAGGACTGGTTCCAGTACTGGCTGAGATTGACGAAAGCCTTTCCCTCGATCCTGACGATATCGAGCGCCGGATCACGCCGCGGACAAAGGCCATCATGCCTGTCCACATGCTCGGAAATCCCTGTAACATGGACCAGATCATGGCGATTGCCCGGAAACATCAACTGGTGGTTCTGGAAGACAGTTGCCAGGCTGCCGGCGCGTCCTATAAAGGGAAGAAAGCGGGCACGATTGGTGACATGGGTGCGTTTTCACTCAACATTTTCAAGACGATCAACAGTGGTGATGGAGGACTGGTGGTTACCAATGATCAGGAACGATACGAAACGGCGTTTGGCGTTCATGACCAGGGACATAAGCCAAACCGCTTTGGCGTGGAGGTGGGCGCGCGCAGCATCCTTGGATTGAATTTCAGGATGAATGAGATGACCGGCGCTGTTGGTCTCGCCCAATTGAGGAAAATCGATAAAATTGTCGGAACACTTCGCGAGAAAAGGAGTAAATTTAAAAGCCTGATCTCGGAGGCAAAAGGGTTTAAGTTCAGGGTGCTGAATGACCCGG
>CAZANK010000321.1:0-4707 GCA_964486235.1 uncultured Prolixibacteraceae bacterium
AAATGGTTTATTGGCCTTCAATTACACGAAACGGTACGCTTTATTTCAATGGTTATGCTGAAGGGTTTAAGTTTAACATGGCCATATACCGGGCGGAACTAATCAACGGAGAATACGCAAAGCCAGAATTGCTTCCCTCTCACATCAACATTCCAGGCAATGGAATGCTAAACCAAACTCCCTATATTTCTCCTGATGAGAGCTTTTTGATTTATTGCTCGAGAAGTTTTACTCCTGTGGATGAAAAGGGCGATTTGTATATTTGTTTCAGGCAGCCTGATGGCAGATGGACAGACCGTATTAAATTAAACGAATCGATTAATACCAAAGGGGAGGAACGGTTTCCGTCGCTATCGCCAGATGGCAAGTATTTCTTTTTCAATCGTGATAGTCCGGGTTATAGTGAGGATGTCTATTGGGTGGGTGCAAATTTTGTTGACATTTTAAGAAAAGAAAGTACGGTGAAATCTGAAAGCACTAAATTTGATCCTGATAGATAATACTAACAAAACGAAAACAACGCACCCTGCTACGAATAGATGCTCATTGGCGTGCTTTCCGGAGCAGACTTTCAGTTTACAGTTTGATGATTTCAAGATGGCAGAGCTTCATCAGAATCCGGTTTTCCAGAAATCTCCAAGAGCAAACGTCAACGCTCTGCCGGCGATACAGGGAGAGTTGATGTAGCAGTCACATTTAGCCTGTTTACGCAGAAGTTCCGTCACGGGTAGAATACGAATTAACCCCCATTGGTATGCATTAAGGCCGGTATCCGGGCTCTCGATGAATGGGGCGGGAAACATAAATCACTTTGAGGGTAGTATGGAATATTTACCCAAATATCTCCTTATACTTTTCTTCAATAGCGTTTATTTCCTGCTCCTGTAACGCCTGAAATTCTTTTGTTTTGGCCCTGTCCGAAAGTTTTCCTTTTCCCTGTTCCAGGAACCGGATAAGCAGATCCACTGTTCTGTCGGGCATTTCAATAAAATTGTCCAGGAACTCCTTTAAGCGGTCGTATTTTTCAAGATAATCGACTTCTTCAGGAATTGTTTTTTCAATGGTCTGTTCCACGCATCGATATAAAAATTCGGCCTGCCTGGTTAAATCAAAATAGCGGTACAAATGAGCGGTATCATTTAATACTTCAATATTGTTATCTGCAGTTGGCTTCCATTCTATGAGTTCCAAACGTGGCAGGGAAAAACTTTCCAGTACTTTCCGGTATTCATCCAGCCGTTCCAGGATAATCGCTGAAACAGGGAAAATGATACCTTTTGATACATAGTCCTTGCGCAGCAGAACGTGATGAATCAGGTAACGGTGAATCCGTCCGTTGCCGTCGACAAACGGATGAATAAACACAAACCCGAAAGCAACCATTGTTGCCGCTAATACGGCATCAAAGCTTTCATCTTTTTCCAACTTCTGACTGACAGCGATTAACCCTTCCATCAGGGAATGGGTGTCCTGCCACTTTGCAGAAATATGATCCGGTATCGGAGTTCCCAGTCTTCTGTCGTGTTCACCAACAAATCCACCTTGCTCACGCCACCCCATCTTTGTAAAACGGGTATTGTCAATCACAATTTGCTGAAGTCTGAGCAATTCTTCTTTTGTTATCTGATTCCGGCCTGCTTCGCCGATCGCCCGCCCCCATCTTTGCGCACGATTCTGAGGAGGTCGCTCGCCTTCAATCGCATAGGATGCTTTTGAATCTTTCAGCAACAAAAAAGATGCGGTTCGTGCCATCACATCCGGATGAATTTTGCCGATCACATTTTTTATTCTTTGCGATAAGTCTTTCCGTGCCAGCTCTGCGAGTACCGGTGTTTTCCTGATCATGGGGCAAAATTCTTTTACCCCCGGCAAATTGTTGCGAATCCGGTGTCTTTTCGATGGAATTGATTCTGCTGTGTACTGAAGGTTGGGGTCTGCCAGATCGACATAATTTCCAACAGTCAGATCAGGAATTTCAATCCGGCTGTCCATCAGCCACTCATACAGGAACCATATTTTCCGGCTGTACTGGCCTGTTGGTCCGCTCGAAACCAAAGCGGTAATTTCTTCCGGATCGATTTTCCCGAATAACTTATGAAGCACGTCCAGATCAATACCTTCATATTTCAAGGCAAATGTCAGCGCACCCATTAGGTTGGCTTCCGGCATATATCTTGGGGTGAGGACAATCCACTCGTCTGTTTCATAGCGTTTGTGCTTTTTGCTGATCAAAGCCAAACGATCGGGAAGGGGTACTTGCAAATCATAAAATTCGATGAGCGATCCATATCCAACCAAGTATCCTTCTTCGGGTACCCTCTTCCCGTGAAAAACAGTTATGAGATGTGAAAAATGATTACTCGTCATGCTTTTTATGAAATTCGATTAAGCAAATCTATGAAAAATGATTAGAATATGTGAAATTTAATTAGGAAAATAGATCAATTACGAAAAATAATTATGAGAAAAAGCGGGGAACAAATTAAACGACTTTGACAGGTATCTGGAATGAGGAACTAACCGCAAAATCGAATGCCATTAATAAAATCGAAGTCTTTTTTGTTATAGGTTAATAGCGGAAAGCCCGTTGTTATTGATGTGGCTGCTATCAGGCAATCAGGAACGGACAATACTTGTTGACCTGATATGTATTGGTGCATGATTTCAATCGCTTTCTCCGAAATTTTCGGGTTTAAAGGGATTCCATAGTAGGATTCAAAAATTCTTGTGATAGCCCCTTTCTTTTCAGGAGTATTTGCCCCCACGAGCAGTTCCAGATATGTGACGACGGAGTAGGCGGTACGATCGGTTATTGGTTTCAGATCGTTAATTGCTTTGGCATCCTTTCTGAACGCTTTTATAAAAACACAACTGTCTACGATTATGAGATCTCTGGCCATGCCTGTTTCCTTAATTCACCCAACGAAGGGAAATCAGACAGCTGATCAAAAAATGCGAACGGATCGCCGGCATTTTTCGACGGAGTAATTAAGTCAAGATTTCTCTTCCTTTGTGGTCCCTTTTCTTTTACAGAAATGGATGTATTATCATTTTTCTCCAGCTCTTTAGCTAAAAGAATCAGAGCCTTGAAAGCAGGTTTCTTTTTCTTTATTGTAATTATGGTTTCCATGAGCTCTATTTTTAATTCAAAGTTATGCATTTTAATTGCATCTTCAAAACATGATCTCCCTGCCCAACTCCTGCGGAAATAGCTATACACTAAAAAAGTAACGCATAAACAAGTTGATATTAATGCATAATCAGGTTGATATTAATGCATAATCAGGTTGATATTAACGCATAAACAAGTTCTCCGCCATAAACATGGAAACTCTTTCCTCCATATACATGGACAACTTTACTTCCATATACGCCAAAAAATCAATTCACACGAAATGAGTTCATTACGAACATTCTTTATAAACCGGGTTGCCATGAAAGCCGTGCTGGCGAGGAGCATGAACGAAACGGATCACCCAGATTCCAGAAATCTTTCGGCAATTATTGCGAAAGCAAAAGGAGCATGTTTAGAAAGTGGGCATGATGTGGAAAACCATCTCGGTGAAGTCACCGAGATGGTTCCAATAGGTTCGGGAGTACAACGAGAAATTATCTTGGTGTTCGATGAAATTGGTCATCAAATCCACAGCGACAATAATCAGGCACAAGTAGAAGTATGGTTTGCAAGAGAGCTGATGGATCTGTTGGACTATGCTTGTTGGAAGAATTTCCAGGTAGCGATTGGGCGAGCTGTTGAATCTTGTAAAACACAGATTATTAGTGTTGATGACCATTTTCGTGAGGTCACGAAAATGGTTGAATTAGGGAGTGGGGCCAAGCGCGATGTTACAGATTTCATGCTCACCCGCTATGCCTGTTACCTGATAGCGCAAAATGGTGACCCGAAGAAAGAAGAGATAGCCTTTGCACAAAGCTATTTTGCCGTGCAGACCCGCAAAGCCGAATTGATAGAAGAAAGGATCAATTTGATATCAAGGCTTGAAACACGTGATAAACTTCGGGCCGCGGAAAAATAACTTTCTCAAAACATCTATGAACGAGGTGTTGACGATAAAGGTTTTGGCCGTATTCGTTCTAAAGGCGATACCGCGTTGTTTGGCGGACACACTACCGAAGACATGAAAAACAGATTGGGCATAAAATCGAATCGCCTGTTGGCTGATTTTCTTCCCACGTTGACCATTGCAGCCAAAAACCTGGCCACCGAAATGACCAACTACAATGTTGAAAACAAAGACTTGTTTGGTGAGCAGCCCATTACCCAAGAACATATTCAAAACAACACAAGTGTCCGGGAGATGCTTGGTAAACGAGGCATAAAACCTGAGCAACTACCACCGGCCGAAGATATCAAGAAGCTAGAACGTCGGGCCGCAAGCGAAGAAAAGAAAATTGAAAAGGCAAGTCATAAATTGCCCAAACGCAATAAAAATCAATAATTCTTAATTAGAAGTCAAAATGTATTGGATTTTTCATTTACATCTTCTGGACTTGCTTTTATTGATGAAGATCAGGCTGAGGAACTTAAAGGGGTTACCGTTAGGGAAAAGGATATTCTGTTTAATATAACGGGAGAAAGCGTTGCGAGATGTTGCATAGCCCCTAAGCAATATCTACCAGCAAGAGTAAATCAGCATGTTGCTATTATAAGAGGATCTGACTTTTCCAATTATATGTATATTTTTT
>CAZANK010000322.1:0-4694 GCA_964486235.1 uncultured Prolixibacteraceae bacterium
TAAGGAACCAAGGTCGGCTGTTCCTTTGAAACTATGGTTTAAAAAAGTTCAAAAAGCTAAATGGGATAGCTTCTCAGAAATGAAAAACACCTTTAATTCGGCAGATCCTGTAGGAAATCAAAGGTATGTATTTGATATTGCCGGAAATCATTACAGGCTGGTAGCTAAAGTATTGTTTAATGCTAAGATAGTTTATATAAGATTTGTTGGTGACCATAATGCTTATAACAAGATTAGGGACATTAAAAACATATAACACATGGAAAATATTGGTAAAAAAGATTACGAAAAGGCTCGGGCAAGGTTGGAAGAACTCTTACCATTGGTTGACGATCATACGCCGGAGACTGATCCTGATTATATTGAATTAATGAAAGTTTCTGATATTATAGGGGCCTATGAGGAGGTTCATTATAAAATTGAAAATCCTTCCCTTATTGAGGTTATTAAATACATCATGTTTGAAAAAAATCTAAACAATAAGAAGCTGGCCTCTATCTTGGAGACTAATCCGGCAAGAGTCTCTGAGTATCTGAATGGAAAACGTCAGATTACGTTTGAGATAGCAAAAAAGCTTTATCAAAAGCTTGGTATCGATCCGGAAATTATTTTACAATAGTAGGTTACATCATTGAATTCAGTATTTACTTTTGATTCTGAAACGAGCCATATGAGCCATACCTCTCACACAGGCACATAATTATCCTGGCGAGTTCCATCCGTTGAAATTCTAACCAAATGATAATAAGTTTAGTACGATCGTTTCGATTAAGCCAATGTGTTCTTCCAGCTTGCGTTTTACCTGCCATTGCCAGTCTGTTAACGGACAATAGCCCAATCCAAACCAAATGCCTAATATCAGCCAGGAAAATGCAGCAGGCTTCCGCAATGATGGTTTTGACTCAGACTCACGGATAAAAACCGGAAGATATCGAAAATCCTCCCGGTAATTATTTATTCTTTGTGCCGCTCTATTTCTGCTTTAATCTTTTGGACCAGGTCCTCCACCTGAAAACCACCCCGCCTGCTGATCATGTCAAGGGTCGCAATATTTCCCATAGTCTTAAAAATAACGGAATTGTTGAGCTGACTGAATTTCGGTGAAAGCGATATCAGATATTCCTTCAGAAAAGGGTACTTCTTTATCAAAGGTCCGACGACGGTACCCGGTGTTACGTGGAGTTCTGTTTCCGGCATCTCCTTTTCTCCGGTCCGGATCTGTTGTTTTTCAGGCCCGTCAGACCCACTGCTCTTATCCCATGTAAGCAGACGCCTGCTTCCTGTTAAACTGCGGATATGGGTGACATCCTGCATCATTTCCAGCACACCCCGGAAGCAGCCTTCATCATCCCGTACCGCGTTATAGACAATATAGATGAACTTGTCGCCCTTGTCGAGCCAAAACTCCGCTTCGTCCTGCTGGCCGCTCCTGAACGCCTCAATAATTTCTTCCACCATGTGCACGCTTTCGCGGGGATGGCAGTTTTGTACCTTCCGCCCAATCACTCCTTTGCTCCGGGGAAAAACCCGGTGTTTGGTGTCGGTATAAAATTTCACGATATCGTGCTCATCCACATACGAAAGATCAACCTTCTGGTGCTTGAAGATCAAATTGATCTGTTCCAGGGTCAGTTTTCCCGTACTGACGTCAAGCACCTCACCCTTTCCGGCCGAAGTGCCGATACCGTACTTTTCAAGAACTGCCCGGAGATCTTCTGCAAGGCTGCCGGCAGGGTCCTTCTGCATTTTTACTTCCGGACTTTCTCCCTCACCTTTAAACAACGGGGGCTTTTCGATGAGACAATACCCGATCTCATCATCACTGCTGCGCATGGCGGCAAACTCGCCGTTGGTCAGCAGTTTCAGCGCCGTCGGATACAAAACATCCCGCTCTTTTTTCAGAATGTCACGCACCAGGTAAAACACGTTTGCCTGAGCTTCAATGAAGGCCGTGTCCTGATCGGCGATCAGTAAATCGTATGCGGCTTTAATAGCATCCCTGACCCCATTGTCGAACGTCCACATCACCTTCGACGGCCTGTCGAAACCTTTCGTCTCAAGAGCTGAGAAAAGCTGGTGCTGCTTTCTGCTGAAATGGACGTTGATCTGTCCCAGCTTTTCGTACAACTCAAGCCATTCGTTTTTGATGAACTTGCCTTGCAGCTTTCTTTCCATTTTAAGCAACAGCCGTTCAAGGGCCGCCGCTTCATCGGCATAGGTCCGGATAGGATGTCCCTCCGGCAAGTCCAGTTTTTCCGCGGTTAATACGTCCTGAAATACGTCCAGGATGTCGTCCATGCCTTCGGCCATGATCTCATCGGTAATGCCAATGTTATACAGATGTTGTTCGCCATAGGCAAACTCTTCGGGAGTAACGTGGTCAAACGTTTTGTTGACCAGGTCGCGTGCCTCGGCCGGTGTGATTTCTTTTTTAAAAACCCTGAATTTGATCTCAAGCATCTTTTTGATCCGTTCATCATCAATGCGGAGATATTTTTTCATTTCCATATCTTCCATCTCTTCTCTTTGCTTATCCCTCTCCATAATCGTCTTTTTCGATTGGTCATTCCTGGTCAAACCTCATTCATATTTAATTACCTCTACCGGGCAACTCAGGGCCGCTTCCTTAATCCCTGCTTCATTTGCCTCCGGATCAATATCTTCTTTTACGACCGCCTGATCGGGCATCTCAAATACCTCGGGACAAATACTTTCGCACATCCCGCACGAAATACATCCCTCTTCGATCCATACTTTCTTTATTCCCATGTTCCGCTTTTTAATCGCCCATGTTGAAAATGATTCAACTGCAATAAAAACGAAAACAAAAGGATATTGTTTATAAAAGGACATTGATGTCCTCATTTTTTTTCACAACATGAAGCGGATCGGCATTGTTTATATTAGTATTCACTCTAAACAAGTAGCCATGTTTGAAATTAATGTAGCAATTCAGATTTTAAAGCCTGTGCATGAAGTATTTGAGGCCATTGTTGACCCGGCGAAAATGTCGAATTACTTCATTGCAAGCGGGAGCGGAAGGATGGAAGAAGGCAAAGAGATTATCTGGCGATTCCCTGAATTTGACGGGAATATTCCTGTTCTTGTGGGCAAAGCGGAAACGGACCGGCTCCTGTCTTTTTACTGGGATGTGGCTGAACATAAGCATATTGTAGAAATCAGTCTGACATCAAAGGAGGACATCCATGCCACAGTGGTACATGTCACGGAGAAAAGCACCGGCAGTCAGGATCCTGGTCTTGACTGGTTAAAGGGGAACACAGAGGGTTGGGCTAATTTCCTTGCATGTTTGAAAGCATATCTTGAATACGGAATCAACTTAAGGAAAGGTGCCTTTGATTTCAGGAACGATGAATTCGTTTATGTATGAGATCCCCGTGGGATGCTATTCTGAGGTTATTCGAAAGATTCCCGCAGGACAGATCTGAAATAACTTTAAGGTACCAGTACCAACTGATCCAGTTCACGGGTGATCATTTTTACTTCATCAGCCTGAAGCTGAACTTCCATAGCTTTGGCATTCTGTACAGCCTGCTTTGCATTTCTGGCCCCGACCAGCGCCACGGTGATGCCGGGTTGAGCCAGGGTCCACAGAATGACCAGTTGACCAAGGGTTAACTTTTTTTCGTCGGCGATGGGTTTGATCCTTAACAGGAATTCGTTCGTTTTTGTCAGGTTGGCATCCTTGAAAAAATAGATCCCACGGCGGTGATCGCCCTCGGCAAACTGGTGCCCCGGCTGCATTTTACCGGTAAGCAGCCCCCGTTCCAGCGGACTGTAGGCCAGGATCGCCTTTTTGTTTTCAAGACAATAAGGAACAATGTCTTTTTCGATCTGCCGTTTCACCATGCTGTAAGGCACCTGATTTGAAACCAGGGAGATGTACTTCCCGGCCTCCGCCATTTGCTCCACGTTATAATTACAAACACCTGCATACCGCACTTTCCCCTGTTCAATCAACCGGCTCACAGCTTCCATGGTCTCTTCGGCCGGAGTAGTCATGTCAGGCCAGTGGATCTGGTAAAGATCGATGTAGTCGGTATCCAGTCTTTTGAGGCTGTCTTCACATTCTTTTATGATACTTTCTTTCCCTGCATATTTATAGACTTCGATATCTTCGCCGGCATTATTCTTAGTCGGAAAAGCCAGTATCCCCTTCTTCAAATCCCAGCGCATACCGTATTTGGTCAGGATCTTTACCCGGTCACGCGGTATACCTTTGATCGCTTCGCCCGTAATTTCCTCACTTGCGCCTTGTCCGTATATGGGTGCCGTATCGATCGACGTGACGCCAAGATCGTAAGACGCCCTGATCGCTTCGACCGCATCTTTCCGGTCATTACCTCCCCACATCCATCCCCCTGCAGCCCAGGCCCCGAACGTAACCGCCGATACTTCCAGATTGGATTCGCCGAGTGTTCTGTACTCCATTTTTCGCTTTTTTAAGTTCCACAATAAAAATACAAAAGATTCCTGATTTTATCTCCGGAGCGATCATAAAGAATCCGGATTCCCCTGGAGGTGAAAAACAGAAACAGGTCTGTCGGAAATTACGGGATCGCCAGGCTGCACCGGCGATCAGGCCAGATCGATGATCGTAATTTCGGGCAGGATCCCCAACCGGCCCTGATAACCAATAAAGCCAAACCCACGGTTCACATACAGGTATTGAC
>CAZANK010000323.1:0-1655 GCA_964486235.1 uncultured Prolixibacteraceae bacterium
TATTCGTAGCGAAGATTTCCCCCTATATTTGCGGTCAGGTTCAAACCTTCAACAAGATCTTTATTATAGGTAAACATGCCCTCCCAGTTCTCCTCCTTGGCGAAGGTTCTCTCAATAGAGTAAGCGCCTCTGCTGTTATCGTAGTCACTCCAGGCAACTCTTGCTTCATTTCTTTGGTTGATCACGTTTGTGAGATACCTGGTCATGAAATTAAAATCTTTAAAGATTTCCCAGTCAAGCTGGAGTTTTGCCATGGTCTGGTTTCGTTTAAAACCAGTCAGGTTTTCATAAACATTGAAGTACGGGTTGTTTTGTTTCGGTTTGCTCTTTCTCTGCTGAATATTCTTTTGCCCTTCCAGCCAGTAATCCTTCAAATCAAGAATGTTGACCTGCACGCCCATTTCGAGAACCGACCGGGCAGGGTCTCTTCTGCCGGTACTGATATTCTGGCGGTTGTCCGAGCCTGCGTCCGAAATATTGACAGACGTGCTGATTTTCAAATTGTCGGCAAGCTGATAACTACCGTTGACGCCAATTGTTTTTCTGGAATAGTCGGTGTTGGGCAAAATGCCTTCATTCATCAGGTTCCCGATCGAAACACGGAAGTTTGCTTTGTCATAGTTTCCCTCAAATGCCACATTGTTGGATTGGCTAAAGCCGTTCCTGTAAAAATCCTGTTGTCGGTTGGGATAGGCAACCAGAGGTTGCAGGGACGTGCCGTCATTCTGTTGAAACGACTTGTCCCACTGATAAGCGTCGGGATACGTTCCGTCAAGGATTGCGCCCCAGGACTCGTTTTCTGTCTCGCCAAGGTTGTGGGCTCCGGCCTTGCCTGAAGCAAACATGGTTTGAAACGGAACAAAGTGATAGGGATGATCAAGTGTATAGGAGGTGTTAAAGGAAACCCCAATCCCTTTTTTTATGCCTTTGCCGGATTTTGTTGTAATAAGGACCACTCCGTTTCCTGCCCTGGAACCATATAGCGCCGCCGCACTGGGCCCTTTCAGGATGGACATGGATTCAACGTCTTCTGTATTCAGGTCGGAAATGGCGTTTCCCATATCTGCATCTTTGTAGTTATTGTCAATTCCGTTGGAAACCGGCACACCATCAATCACAAAAAGAGGTTGGTTTTTCGTATTCAAAGAGCTGGCTCCCCGGATAATGACATTGACAGAGGAACCTTCAAGACCGTACATTTGCGACACCTGAACGCCGGCAGCTTTTCCTGCCATGGCATTTAACAAACTTCCCTGTGGCGTTTCATTCAGTTCGTTCCCGCTAACCTCACCTACCGAATACCCCAGCGATTTCTTTTCTCTTGTGATTCCAAGTGCAGTTACCACAACATCTTTTATCCCGATCACATCTTCAAGCATGGTGACATTAACAGCGTCTCTGTTCCCGATTTCAATTTCCTGGCTTTGCATTCCCACAAACGAGAATACCAGGGTTGCATTTCCCGGAACGCCAGTCAGTGAATAGCTGCCAAGTGCATCGGTGATCGTTCCTTGCGTGGTACCCATGATGGCTACCGTAACGCCCGGAAGGGGTGAGCCTGACGCATCGGTTACTTTGCCGGAAATGGTGCGGGGTTGCTGGGTAGCCCACCCTGAAACGCCATCCATTTCTGAAAGCATGATCTGGCGGCCCAT
>CAZANK010000323.1:1755-4682 GCA_964486235.1 uncultured Prolixibacteraceae bacterium
TCAGCCAAGGGATGGAAAGGGCAATTTTCCGTCCCTTTTTTGATGTCTTTTTTTGGAGTGATGCTTCATAGGCAATCCGATTAGTCTTTTTTTGAAATTGTTAACACGCGTGTATTGGGATTAAACGAATACGCGATGGGGGTTGTATTTTTGATCAGTTCCAGTACCTCACTGAACGATTCCATCTCGATGGTACCTGTATACCACAGCTTTTTGATGCCTTCACCTTCTAATCCGATGGTCACATTAAACCACCTCTCCAGTCTTTTGGCAACCGTTTCAAAAGGCTCGCGCCTGAAGATCATTTTCCCGTCTTTCCAGGAAGTATAGAGATGGGGCGGAACCTCTTTGACCGTGGGCATTCCGTCCCGGGAAATATACTGAAAACCGGGTTTTAAACGGACTTCATCAGAACCTGCCCTGTCTTTCACGGCAACCGATCCTTCAACCAGCGTGGTCATAAAAGGCTCGCCGGGATAGGACGATACATTGAATTTCGTTCCCAACACAGCAACTTCTCCAAAATCGGTACTCACGACAAAAGGGGTTCCGTTTTTTTTGACTTCAAGGTACATCTCCCCTTTCAGGGTAATTTTTCTGGTCTTTCCGAAATTTTGCGGATAGGTGACTTCTGAACCGGAGTTGAGCCAGACTGCTGATCCGTCGGGAAGCAGGAAGGTGGTGCGGGCGCCAAAGGGGACTCTGGTCGTGACCAGCGATGCCGTACTCATTTTCAGGTTGCCGGAATCGTATTGCAGCACGGAAAATACAATGACAGGAAGGATCAGCACGGCCGCAACACGCTGCCAGTAGTATATTAACCCTCTTTTTTCTCTTAGTTTTTCGAGGATTTTTATCCGGGTTTTCAATTTAGCTGCCGTGAGATCGTACGGTTTGAGATGGCCTCCCCAATCCCATACCTTTTTATAGGCTTCGAATGCTTTTCTGTTTTTGGGAGTCGCGGAAAGCCAAAGATCAAATGCTTCCCGTTGTTCTGGAGAAGCATTTCCACTTAAGATACCGGAAAATAATTCTTCGTTATTTAGTCGTTTGTCATTCATAACCGTGGTCGTTCAGTGAAATGACGACTGAATGACATTTTTCCGTGACAAAGACTTTTAAAAAGTTGCGAGTAGTGAGCAGCGTGTCGTGAGTTGTGAGAAAGGAAAATGGTTTCCATTTGACAGTTTGCCAATCCGCATCTAAAAAAATAAATGAAAGATGATAAAAATGCTGATCAGGTAATCACTCAGATCATTCTTTAGCTTGTTCAATGCTCTCCTGATCTGGGTGTCTACGGTATTTTCGGAGATATTGAGGAGTTTGGCAATTTCCCTGTACTTCAGGTTTTCGAAACGGCTCAGTTTAAAGATCCGTTTACATTGTTCGGGAAGTTGTTCGATGCTTTCATCCATTTTATGAAGGATTTCTGCCAGTTCCATGTTGTCTTCAACCGTTTCAGACAGCCCCGTTGTTGCTTTAGACTGGAATTTATCTCTGACTTTCAGGTGTTTCAAATGATCCAGACAGGCATTGCGGGTTGATCGGAGCAGGTAGGAATAAAGGGATGACCGGATGGTGATTTGTTTATGGTTTACCCATAATTCTGCAAACAGATCCTGCACCATATCTTCAGAGGCATCATGATCATGAATGACTGATGCCGCATAATGGCACAGGTTGGAATAATAACGCTCAAAGAGGAGATCAAATGCTTTTTCCTCTCCGTTTTTCATTCCTGACAATATGACGAAGTCCAGGTTCTCCAAGGGCAATGCTATCTGACTATGAGAATAGTGATGTCTGGTCAAAGGTATATTTAAATTTCTTTTCTTTCAAGTCCCATGACGACGGGAGTCATCAATGATAGGACACCGGTCAGGGCAATGACTCCTCCTCCGAAAATAAATGCGTTGGTTATCCCGATGCTGTCGGCAACAGAACCTGTTCCCAGCAATCCAAACATCGAGGGGAGTATGGCCAGGCTCATGTAGACTGAAAACACCCTGCCCAACACTCCCCGGTCGATTTGGGTTTGCAGGATCACTGTGAACAAAGCAAAGTAGACCGCTCCGCTGATTCCGCCAATGAAGGTAAGCGCCATAAACCCGGCAATTTTCTGTCAAAATATCGCTTGATGTGTACGACCGGGGAAAAACCATTTCATTTAATGTTATTAACATCTGTTTCTTGATTTTTTCCGGCCGAATCATTACCTTTCTTTTATTTTTAAAGAAATCGTATGTTCGGATTCGTGATACTCCTGTTAATTGATTCTGTCCACATGAATGCAACTGACCTGTCCGGTTTCCTGCCGGAACGAAGTAACGAGTGGTCCATGGAAAGCGACCAGTATTTTAATACTGAAAACCTGTATGATTACATTGACGGGGCGGCGGAATTGTATTTGTCGTACGGATTCAAGAAGGTAATTAGCCGTCGTTACGCATGTCCGGATGAAATGGATATCGTCGTCGAAATTTTTGACATGAATGGAGCACGTGATGCCTTTGGTGTTTTTTCCAACATGAGGGAAAAAAATCAGCATGAGTTCGGTCAGGGATCTCAGCAGATCGAAGGCTCCCTGATATTCTGGAAAGATCATTATTTTGTTTCCCTGACAACCCATAAGAATACCGAAAAAAGTCTTGCGGCAATTAAGAAGATCGCAGGTTATATTGATCATGCCATCGGCAGTGAAGGCCAAATTCCGGGGATCGTTGATCTTCTGCCGCAACGGGACCTTGTTCCGGAGGGGTATTGTTACTTTCACCATTATATCTGGATCAACTCCTATTATTACATTGCCAATTACAATATCCTGAATGTGGACGACCATACGGATGCCGTGATCGCCAAATACGGTCCACCGGACAAGCGAACCTATCTTCGCTGGTTCAGTACCCCTGTTAAAAAAAAACCACAGC
>CAZANK010000324.1:0-4670 GCA_964486235.1 uncultured Prolixibacteraceae bacterium
ATTGCCGGTAAGGCAGCATAAGAAAAAACACGACATCAAGACCATGATCACTTTACGAGTCGTCTCCATACAGCCTGTTTTTAATTGGTTTTAGTAATCAAAACAAAGGCATTCATCCCAAAAATAATAGTAAAAAAACGACACTGGTTACGGATGAACCGGATTCCTTCCCGAGGGCATGTTCACGAAGGTCAGGTCACGGCTGAAAAATAATCGGGCGTTTCGCCGGTGATCGCTTTGAAGTCCTTGATAAAATGCGTCTGATCAAAATAATTCCCCTCGAAGATGATATCCTGGTAGTCGATGGCGTCGCCGTTCTTTACTTTTTCCCACACCTCATTGATCCTGATAATGCGCATCAGCTTCTTTGGCGTGATCCCGATCCGCCGCAAAAACTTTCGCTGGAGCGTCCTTTCGCTGATATCAAAACCCTGGACGATCCTGGAAAGAGGCGTGCTTACCCCGTCTTCCAGGATCCTGTCGTAGATGTCATCGATCACGTCGGGGGAATACGTGCCCGGGTGTATCTGGAACCACCGGGACAAGGAAAAAGGGCGGAAGCACTTCCTTCACCGGGTTCAGCATAAGCGGAGGAGTCTTGAAATGAAAGACCAGGGAGACGTCGTAACGCGGGATAAATTTATCGAGGACATCGGCATCCGCCTTGCAACGAATGGTCTCGAATTGTCTGACAAGCCAGTCCATCCCGGCTCCGGCTTCATGATCAGTGGGGATTGTTGACGGTGAGCTGGCAACGCTGGAACGCTGCTGCCAGAAATCCGGTAGAGGCCCTGCGGTATGAGTGAACCGAAGGAATGTTTAATATTATCGGCGTCTGATACGCCAAAAAAGTATTCCGATACGATAAGCTTCCAATCTGTCAAAATCGCATTAGTCAATCGATCAAGAAGTTTGTGTGCCGAATGCGGGTGACGTGAAAATGAATCGTTAATTTTGGAAAAAGGATTACGGGCGTGAATAAACGATTAGATAGAATCATGATCGACCCTGAAATTTGCCGTGAAACCATGTATGAGAGGTATGAGGCGGCCCGTTGAAGTGGTTAAATATTTTTTACAGCATCTTACGGATTCTAATCTTTAGTTTGTCGATGACAATGAATTTGTTTCTGGCATTAGCACCTAATTTTTTTAAAGCTACCAGTAGTAACTTAGCTTTATCGTTGCAGTCAGTATCAGGTAGTCCGGCAAGAATTATTCCACAATTTGGCATTTTTAGCCTAAAAGTCAATTCTCCGAAGTCTTTATCAGCAGTGATAATCAGCATCCATTTTTAAATGCATATTCAACAATTTCAGAATCTTTGGCATCCCGCATGATTTCCCTCACAGCAAGAATATCCATTTTATCCTCCCTTAGAAGCATAATTACAGGATATTCCAAGCTTTCGTCAGCTAAAAACCTCATTACGAAGCCAATGAAATACTCATTTCGTTCCTTATCAAAGAAGTTGCATAAGCCAGACAAGCATATAAATCATCTTCTTTCAGATCAGGATAGCTTTGAATTATTTCCTGAAATCCCTGTCCGTACGACATTTTTTCAAGCAGAAGATCAACAGGGATCCTTGTGCCTTTTATGACAGGTTTCCCATATAAGATATCCGGATTAGCCTCGATATGTTCGTCCCACCTTTTCATCTGTTACACTTTTACTTTTAAATACAAAATTATTGAAAATTACGATAATATATAGGGTCACTTCCCGTATAATATTAAGCACAAATGGCTGGAAAACTTTGCTTATAAGACCACCCTAAGTTGGTGGATCTTTGCCCTGGCCGGGTTACTGGCGCTGGGAATTGCCCTGCTGACGGTAAGCTGGCAAAGCTGGAAAGCCGCCACCCGCAATCCGGTTGATGCGTTGAGATATGAATGAATTGAACCGTGAGTTGGTTTCGCTTCAGTGGGAGAAAGCCGCTACCCGGAATCCGGTGGAGCTTTAAGGTATGGGTAGTTTTGATACGCTCCGGGTCAGCAGAAGTCTGCATAGGTTAATCATAGTGTCCTTTGCAACTGGCAATAAAAATATTTCCTTTATCATCGACTTTGTAAACAAGCCTGTGTTCATCTGTTATTCTTCGTGACCAGTAGCCGGGTTGACTGAACTTTAGAGGTTCGGGCTTTCCTATTCCTTGAAATGGGGTTCGTTTGATGCTTTTAAGAAGTTCATGTATCTTTTTAAAGACCTTTTTATCATAAACAGCCCAATTACAGAAATCATCAAAGGCATTACTGTCGAAGGTAAGTTCGCTCATTTATCAAGTAAATCGTTAATCAAGGCTTCAAATTCATTTTCCGTAAGTGCGACCGTATTTTTATTTGTTTCAAGATTTTCGATAGCCTTGTTGATCCGGTTGATATATGCTCTTTTCCCTTCTTTTTTAGTCAAGCCAAAATCGGAAACCGGAGAAATCGCAATTTCCAATACTTCC
The DNA here is from genome assembly GCA_964486235.1 of uncultured Prolixibacteraceae bacterium. GTDB lineage: Bacteria > Bacteroidota > Bacteroidia > Bacteroidales > Prolixibacteraceae > JBCFBK01. Next base: position 2,455 of record CAZANK010000324.1, read on the forward strand.
TCGTCTTTAAACAGCGCTTTAATCTTGTTTAACAGCTCGGGAGTCAGTTCATGTGATTTTATTCTGATAGTTGTCTCCATATTATCCATTTTCTGATAAAAATACAGATATTAAAACTAAAAGAAAAATCTTTTGTTTTCATTATTCGTTTCTTTTGCCCGGCAACGGCCTAAAGTATGAAAGAGTTGCCGGGAACTCAGACTTTAAGTGTAACACAATCAGAAATCCACTTATCTCCGGTAGTCCGGTTATGGAACGGATATTGGTATCCGGCATCAGCGATAACAAGCCCTTTCCTCATGCTATTTAAGCTTTTAAATATCGTCTGTCACATCGTCTATAATCAAATTTGAAACCGGTATTCCATATAACATTACCACTGACCTCTGTGTGCGTTAATTGTATAAGAATTAGATCCTAAGTGTAAAAAAATTGGACGTCATCAGAATCATTATTTTCTTTATTGGTTGATAATGAGATTATTACAAAATAGGTATCTTTTTTGACACAACATATATAAAAGCTAAAGATCAATCAATAAGATGCTCATCCACGAAATTAAATTCATTGTCAGGAGCCTGAGAAAAAGGAAGATCGTTTCGTTGATCAATATTTTTGGTCTGGCTATCGGACTTGCTTCTTTTATCCTGATCACCATCTATGTGGATAAAGAATTCAGGACCAAAGAAATCGGCATCCGTAAAGTGAACGGCGCCCGCGTCTCCGAAATACTGGCCATGTTGAACAAGGACTTTGTGAAATGGGTGGTGATTGCTTTTATTATTGCTACACCCGTTGCATATTATGCCATGCACAAATGGCTGGAAAACTTTGCTTATAAGACCACCCTAAGTTGGTGGATCTTTGCCCTGGCCGGGTTACTGGCGCTGGGAATTGCCCTGCTGACGGTAAGCTGGCAAAGCTGGCGGGCAGCAACGAGGAACCCGGTGGAGGCACTGAGGTATGAATAAGTTAAAGAGATAAGCTGTTCTTCCCTCGGATTAGAAATTGTTAAGAAATAATCGATCCATTTCAAGATATAAACTCCAGGTAATTTTCCTGATTAATCGTTGTGAAGGTTGACTGTGGATAAGCTTTTATGAAAGCTGCCGGGACCTTTTTCCCGGCCCTGTTCCATTTAAATTCAAATGAGGAGAGCCCACCACCCTTTTCTTCAACAAGATCAATTTCCTGCTGGTCGTAAGTACGCCAAAAATAATAGCCGGCTAATTGCCTGGTATAATGATGCTTCTTCAACATCTCGGAGATACAAAAGTTCTCCCACAGTTTACCAACGTCCTCCCGATGGGGAACCGGGTTTAGGTTATTTATCAGGATATTTCGTATCCCATTGTCCCAAAAATAGTAACGGGGAGTCTTTGAATATTCCTTCCGTAAATTACGGCTAAAGCCTGGCAATGAAAAAATAACAAAAGCTTTTTCAAGAATGCTCAGGTATCGCTGTACAGTGGTTTTGTTGACATTGAGGGTAGAAGCAAGTTCGTTGTAAGAAATATCATTCCCGATCTGAAAGGCAATTAGCCTTAAAAGATTCAGTATAAAAACAGTATCTTTTCTATTATCGACCGCAAGGACATCTTTTAAAAGATACCCGTTTTTTATAGATTGAAGGGCATCTTGTTTATTTAAAGTCGTTTCGGCCAGATAAACCTGAGGATACAGCCCAAATACTAACTTCCAGCTCAATGATTCTTTTGCTTGTAAATAATTCTGTTTCAACTCATGCTGAGAAAAGGGAAACAAATAAAAATAATTACTTCTCCCTGTTAATGGTTCACCCACCTTTTCAAATAATTCAAAAGCTGAAGAGCCCGTTGCAAAAATATGAAGGCCTGGAATAGCATCGACCATTAATTTCAAACTGGTCCCAATATTGGGGATTTTTTGCGCTTCATCAAGAAACAGGTAATCATAACCTTTAATGAAATTTCTAAGAACAGATAAACGTTGCGTAGAAAATACCTCAGCAATATCCAGGTCATCACCCTGTACCATCAACACTTTCTCTTTTCCAATCTCATTTTTGATCTTTTCCATGAGGTAGGTTTTACCTGCACGCCTTGCTCCCAAAAGAGCAATTACCTGGTTTGGTTTCAAATTGTCTAATAACTGTTTTTCTATAATTCTGGGCACCATACTAACCAAATTTATACAAATACGGTTGCTAAGGTATTCAAATTATCAGAAAATGACAA
>CAZANK010000325.1:0-4657 GCA_964486235.1 uncultured Prolixibacteraceae bacterium
TACAAATTTTAGTTTGTGGATGTTATAGCGGCTCTAATAATTTGATTTTACTAATATTAAGCAGGCCTCGGTAGGCAACATAGAATTGAAAAACCAGATCGCGGTGGCCATCGGTCGTTTTTGTCAGGCCAAGGTTGATCCGTGCCCCGGAAACAAAGTGATCGTTCAGTTGATATTCCGCGCCGGCGCTCAATCCCAATGTTCCTTTAAACCCGGAAAACAGGATACCTAACTGAGGCCCGGCCAGCAAGTCGACCGTCAGGGCACTGTTATACTTCAGCAGGACAGGAATTACGATGTGGGTTTCCCTGTTCTCCCGGGAGTTTTTGTAGCTCTCTCCCCCGGAGACATAAGAATAGGTGGTCTTGTTTCCCTGCCTGGAATACAACAATTCCGGCTGAAGCGAAAACGTCTCATTCAGTTTATGTACCGTAAATACGCCGGCGTGGATGCCGGTCACAAAGGCACTTTTCTCGTCCGGATCAAAACCGCCCCACAGCGTCGAGACGTTCAGTCCGCCTTTAAAGCCCACTTCTGTCATCTGGGCCTTTAGAACCACTGGTAATGCGAGAAGGATAAAGCAGATCAGGAGAACAGCCCCTCCTTTTAGAACCGGCTCCGGAATTTTTTTGTACGTGTTGTTAGGTTTCTTCATTATGCTTATGATTAATCAGGTATCAGATTTTGTAAATCTTCGTATGCAGCATAAGCTGCCCGTCGTTCTTCATTGACCCGGTCAATAACGATCAGGTTATTGAGTTTTGCTTCGGAATACACCAGCCTTGACAGATATGCTTTGTTTCTTTTGAGAAGAAAACAGTGATGCTGCCTGCCATTTTTTGTGATGATCCGTTCCTTCAGGATGCAGAAATGCGTATCACCGCGTAACCGTTTATGAAATTCCCGGAAGGAAGGGATTAACGCCAGAGAAATAAAGATATGTCCTTTATCTGTCTTATAGATCCGGTGAAGCCCAAGCTGGAATCCGTCGATAGACAATAAAGAATCGAACACGAAAAGGAATTGCGGGGTGATTTCCAACCGGTCCTTTGAATCGAACAGGGATTGGTTCCCGGCAAACCGATCTGCAGGATTCTTCTGACTGATAATGATCACGACTACGATCGCGATGATGATCCCGGTTATGCCTGTTTTCTTTTGAATCTTCATAAACCTTGAAACGGGAGGCCGGGAAAACCGGCGTCCCGTCATTTCCTGTTTATTCGCCAGTGATTTTGGTCTTCAAAATGTGCACGAACAGGATCGTTGTACGCTGCATATCCACCGTACTGATTCTGCTAATGTTCCCGTTCTGCGCGGCTTTTTCGATAGACGCATTGCCTTTAAGCCATAGGATCGAGCCAATACTGACTGCCGTCGACTGGCCCTTTTTCGCTCCAACCGGGTTGCTTGTTGCTGTGACCGGAGTCACTACGGTGCAGGATACCAACAGGATCAGGCCCATGAAAACTGAAAGTAAACATTCCTTTTTCTTCATCGTTGATAAAATTAAATTAGTTAAAACTTACTCCTATCGAGTGTAAGTTGGAAAGAAGGAATGCAACGGGCAGAACTTACTGGGAGTATTTTAACGAAGAAAGACCTTTGGAAGTTTTTGGCAAAGGGAGTTTTGAGAGGGAGTTCCTGATTTGGATCGGGAGCGGAAAGCGATATAACCTGCCACACCCGGAATTGTTAAAATTGTCCGGGTATTTTCTGAAGGCCAACCTGAAACCGGAAGAATTTGTCTTTGTGTTGCATGCTGCTGTTTATTACGGGGATGAGACGATGGTCATCCTCACTGAAAAATGCCGAAGAAATCCGGAAGCCATCGAAATGCTGTTTAATTCGCTGGCAGGCCGCGGCATCCGCGTGGGCTGGCGCGCGGAGTACCTGTTTTCCCTGCTTGACAACGATGTGATTGAAGCGCATTTCCGTTCATTGGCTGGGCCGTTCCGGACAACCGACCCGTGGAAATCCTCCATCGCACGAATCCGGAAGAAGCAGACATGGGATTACCTCCTTGAATTTGCGAATGGTGTTGACCCCAAACTCAGGGCGTATGCCAATGAAGTGCTGATGCAGATTAACAAAGCCCTTCTGAAGTGCAAAGAACCGGATTTGTCAAGGTGAGTTCATGGTTGAAGATTTGACACCCACCGTAACGGTTTAGTGACACTCAATACAACGGCTTATGACACTATAAATAGTAATCTGTGTCTGAAATAAACAACATGGTGGTAAAGTTTGCGCTATAAACACCTATAATTTTATGCTTCTGAAAGCTTTAATTTTGGAAATACTTCTTTTCGAATGTACAATACGCAGTACCTGAATTTCAAAATCGGTCACGCGATAAATGATAAGATGTGCATCCAAGATGATCCATCTGTACATTCTGGATTTGGTTGGTAAATGACGGCATTCAGGATAAATATCATAGGAAATAACAAGACCATTAACTAAACTGTAAATATTTTCCTGATATTTTTCGGCCTGAATTTTCCCAAATGTTTCTGTGCCGTACCGGTAGATCTCGATAAGGTCTTGCCAAAACTGAATTGAATAGATTACAGGTTTTGGCTCTTTTTCCATTCTTCAACGCTCGTTTTCAACTCTTCTAATGTCATAAACGGACCTTTCTCAGCTTCTTTAATTCCAGCTTTAAATTCATCGATGCTGATTGCCTCTCCGGGTAAGGCCCAGCTTGTTTTTTTTGTTTTTGTAGTTTTTGTTTTCATGACTGCTTTTTGACTTCTGTAATTTTGAATCCTGATCCAAAAATAAAAAATAAATGTGGTGATTGCAATTCTTGGGTGAAGGTCAATGTACCGTTAAAAGCTGGAAATCAAAAAAATCACACCGTTCTTTTTGGATATCGCGCGGTTTGTCCTGCGTTTCGTTTCCCGGGGCCTGACTTTTTCCGGTCGAAACCCTTCCCGCTGCGCCCGCCTTTTTTACGTGTTACTTTCCATTCAGGGGACAAACCCAGTTCAGAAGGCAAGGGGATTTTGTAAACAGGTTGCCCGATCAGGGCTTCGATCTGCTCAAACTTGTACATGTCATCACTGTTGATCAGTGTGAGCGCCACACCGGTGGCGCTTGCCCGGGCGGTTCTTCCTACCCGGTGTACATAGTCTTCCGCGTCGCCGGGAACATCAAAATTGATCACCAGGTTGATATCCTTCACGTCAATGCCCCGGCTCAGCACGTCGGTTGCTACCAGTATCCGGATTTGACGGGCCCGGAACTGCATCAGCACCGATTCACGTTCCTTTTGTTCCAGATCGGACGAAATCGCCACGGCGTCCATCTTCTTTCGCTGCAAGGAATGCACCAGTTGTGTCACTTTCTTCTTTGTCGAGCAGAAGATGAGAATGCTTTGGCAGTCCTCGTCTTTGCCCGCGATCAGGCTCTGGATGAGCGGGATCTTCTGCTCTTCGAAACAGACGTAGGCCGCCTGTAAAACGCCCTCGGCCGGTTTGCTGATCGCCGTGCTGAGCTCGACGGGATTGGTCAGGATCTTCGTTGCCAGTGCCCTGATCTTGGGCGGCATGGTGGCACTGAACATGAGCGTTTGCCGTTTTTCCGGCAAATGGCTGAATATCCGGACGATGTCGTCATAAAATCCGATATCGAGCATCCGGTCTGCTTCATCGAGAATCACATATTCAGCGTGGCTTAATTGCGCAATGTCGTTATCAATAAAAGAGATCAGCTTTCCGGGGGTGGCCACGATAATGTCAACACCGTTTTCAAGCGCTTTGCGCTGCGCTTCCCATTCCTTACCGTCTCCTCCGCCATAAATCGAACACGACGTGGTCCCGGCGTAATAGGAAAATCCCTGAATCTGCTGTTCGGTCTGGATGGCCAGCTCACGCGTGGGAACAATGACCAATGCCCGGGTTTTTCCTGACGGGAATGCCGAAATCTTTTCGATCACGGGCAGCATAAAAGCGGCAGTTTTGCCGGTACCGGTCTGGGCACAGGCAATCAGGTCATGTCCTTCAAGGATGATGGGTATGGTCTTTTCCTGGATCTCTGTCGCATCATCAAATGCCATATCGTAAAGCGCATCCAGAATATCATCGTGTAAATCAAACTCACTAAACTTCATATAAATCAATGGAACGTTTTGACTAAGCGGGGCAAAGGTCAAACGGACCTGATACTTTGCCGGCCGCGAAAAACGGGTAATGAAAATCAATGTCTAAATACCGGAACGGGAAAGCCAGCCTGTAAAGAAGATGTCATTACTGTTTTACGGTGCAAAAGTAATAAAATATTTCGAGATGATCACCTGATTGGCGGACAGAAACTTCGTACAAGAATTTTTGGTTTTGGGATTTGTTTTTTGGGATTTGGAATTTTGAGGATGAGCGGGGACAAAGCCGAACTTGTTTGAACCTTGCCGGGCGTGAGCAAAATCTGCGAAGCGAGTTTTGTATCGTCTTTTGGTAAGCCCTGTTTTTGTATCTTTACCGGAAGTTTTATACATTTGGGAAACTAAAATTAAACCAATAAAACTATGGACCGTAAACTTCGCATGGGGATGGTCGGTGGCGGCGCCGGCGCTTTCATAGGAGCCGTTCACCGGATCGCGGCGATCATGGATAACCAGATCGAACTGGTTTGCGGCTGCTTCAGCAGTCAGCCG
>CAZANK010000326.1:0-4652 GCA_964486235.1 uncultured Prolixibacteraceae bacterium
AAAATGGCCCCTCCCTGAACGACGTTGGCTGAATTGAGATGCCTGTCTTCAATCTTGAGCGTTGCCCTGCAATACCCGTTTCCGGCTTCCAGAAGCCTGATCCCGGTTAAGGCGGCAAACCGGTCGTTTTGAAAATAGTTGGTTAATTTTTCAAGGTCCATTGGTTTTCTTTATGAAGGAGAAAGCCTGTGCCTGAACAATTCCGGCACAGACTTTTCCTCACAGATTATTGATACCACCCGTTCATCCGTTATTTCCCGGGGTGTCGCGAATTGTTTCGCCGACGATACATGGATTACAGCAGGCTGAGGGTGACGGTAAGGCCGGCCATGACGACCGAAACCATCGACATCAGTTTAATCAGGATATTCAGGGAAGGTCCGGAAGTATCTTTAAACGGATCACCGACGGTATCCCCTACGACACTGGCCTTATGGGCCGAGCTTCCTTTGCCCCCGTAGTTTCCTTTTTCAATGTATTTTTTGGCGTTATCCCAGGCGCCTCCGGCATTATTGAGCATGATGGCCAGGGTGAACCCGGCAGTCAGTCCGCCTGCGAGCAGTCCCACGACTCCGCCGACACCCATAATCGCTCCTGTTGCGACCGGGACGATGATCGCCAGCAGGGAGGGAACCAGCATTTCCTTCTGGGCGCCTTTGGTGGAGATCTCCACGCATTTGGCATATTCGGGGGTGGCCGTGCCGTCCATGATGCCGGCGATCTCGCGGAACTGGCGCCTGACTTCTTCGACCATGGCCCCGGCTGCACGTCCAACGGCTTTCATCGTCATCGCACAGAACACAAAGGCCATCATCGCGCCAATAAACAGACCGCCCAGGAACATCGGATTGAAAATCGAGATGTCGTAAGCCGCCGAGAAGTCTTTGACAGAGGCTGCCGAGATTTGGATGACTTTCACGCTCTCTTCAACAACCGGTTTGACAGCCGTGTAAAAAATATAATCACCGACCTTTACAAAACCGTCGGGACCGGCAATCCTTCCAAACCAGATCCGGATCTCTTCCATGTAAGCGGAGATCAGGGCCATGGCGGTCAGGGCAGCCGAGCCGATGGCAAAACCTTTGCCGGTAGCAGCGGTCGTGTTGCCCAGCATATCCAGGGCGTCTGTCCGCTCACGGACTTCTTTGGGAAGCTTTGCCATTTCGGCATTTCCGCCGGCGTTATCGGCGATCGGTCCAAATGCGTCGGTGGCCAGGGTAATCCCCAGGGTCGACAGCATCCCCACGGCCGCAAAACCAATCCCGTAAACTCCCAGGGAAAGATCCTGGAACCCTCCGGCCGACCAGAATGATCCGACAATGCCGGCAACGATGGTGACGACGGGGATCCAGGTTGAAAACATGCCAACCGCCATCCCTTCGATGATGGTGGTCGCCGGCCCCTGGAGCGCCTGTTTGGCAATTCCTTTCGTCGCTTTATATTCGTCAGATGTATAGTGTTCAGTACCTTGTCCGATGATGACTCCTGCTGCCAGTCCAATGACGACTGCGCCAAAAACCCCGTAGGTAATCCAGCCTAAGGCCGCCATTCCCAACATGCCGGCCAGGACAAAAACCGATGCGCCGCCGGTCCCCAGGAGTAACGCGTTCAGCAGGTTTTTCTGGGTTGCCGATTCTTTGGTGCGGACCATGAACATCCCGGCAATGGAGAAGATAATCCCAATGGCCGCAACCAGCATGGGCGCCATTACCGCCATTTCCATTTTCATTCCTGACGCGGCCAGCGAGCTGGCAGGCAGGGCTGCACCCAAAGCCGCCGTGGCAAGGATCGATCCACAATAGGATTCATACAGGTCGGCTCCCATACCCGCCACGTCACCGACGTTGTCGCCGACGTTATCGGCAATGGTTGCTGGGTTACGCGGGTCGTCTTCCGGAATGCCGGCTTCCACCTTACCGACCAGGTCGGCACCGACATCAGCCGCCTTGGTGTAGATTCCGCCTCCCACGCGGGCAAATAATGCCTGCGTCGATGCGCCCATCCCGAAGGTCAGCATCGTGGTGGTGATTTCAACCAGTTTCTGCGACTCGCTCGTTCCGGCGTGAACGAAATCCAGCCCCAGAAAAGAAAGACCGTTGGCCATGTGTTCCGGGGTGAAAATGACTTCATTTAAAAGCAGGAACCAGGCGGCGATGTCCAGCAACCCAAAGCCAACGACGATCAAACCCATCACAGCGCCGCTGCGGAAGGCGATCTTCAGACCCTGGTTCAGCGATTTTGAAGCCCCGTGAGCAGTCCGGGCCGAGGCGTTGGTTGCCGTTTTCATGCCCAGGTAACCACAGAGGCCCGAAAAGAAACCGCCCGTGAGAAAGGCGATGGGGACAAATGGGTTTTGAATGCCGAAATAAGCCAGAACCGTTAGAATAAGCATCAGGATGATAAAGACAATACCCACCACCTTATATTGCCGGTACAGGTAGGCCATTGCTCCTTCCCTTACGTATTGCGCAATTTCAATCATGCGTGGTGTGCCCTCGGAACTCTTCATCAGGGACTTGTAAAAGAACCATGCAAAAATCAAGGCGAGCAAAGAACAAATCGGAATAATCCAAAATAAAGAACTCATAACAATTCATTTATTGCAACAAGGTTGCGGTTAGTACTTTTGGTGCAAAAAAACCACCCCGACGGAATGAACGAAGAATTCGTGTTGTTCGACATCTTCGGACCAGGCCGGGAAAATGGAATTTTTCCCATGCAAAGATAAAGCTTTGAATAAATTTCATTCACTTCTGTCATAAAATACCTATCTTTCGCAGGTCATTTTTTTAACAAAACAGGTGTAGAGATGAGGATAAGATTGATTTTGCTGGTTTTTGTTTTTCAGTTCACTTTTTTTTCTGCAGTCGCTCAGATGCTGCAGCCGGTCGATTATGTAAATACCCTGATGGGTACCGACTCGGAGTTTAAGCTTTCGAACGGGAATACCTATCCCGCTATCGCGTTGCCGTGGGGCATGAATTTCTGGACCCCCCAGACCAATCCAATGGGAGATGGCTGGGTGTATGGTTATGATGCCAATAAGATACAAGGATTTAAGCAAACCCATCAGCCCAGTCCGTGGATTAACGATTACGGACAGTTTTCACTTTTCCCGCTGACCGGGGAACTGAAAATAACGGGAGAAGAAAGGGCCAGTTGGTTTTCCCACAAGGCCGAGATCGCCAAACCCCATTATTACCGGGTTTACCTGGCCGACTATGACGTGGTGACCGAGATCACCCCAACCGAACGAGCTGCGATGTTCCGTTTCACATTCCCCGAAAATGACCGGTCGTGCGTGTTGATCGATGCGTTCGACAAGGGTTCGTCGATCAGGCTGATCCCGTCCGAAAATAAAGTGATTGGCTACACCACGCGCAACAGCGGGGGTGTGCCGGAAAATTTCAGAAATTATTTTGTGGTTGTTTTTGATAAGCCTTTTGTGAAAAGCGAAGTCTGGAGCGCCGACAAGGTGGTTCCGGGTAAATCGGAGCTGGAGGGAGATCACGTTGGCGCAGCGCTTCAGTTCAGGACAAAAAAAGGCGAGCAGATCCACGCGCGGGTGGCTTCTTCGTTTATCAGTTACGCGCAGGCGGAACGAAACCTGGACGAGTTGGGACAGGATTCGTTCGATCAGATCAGGGCCAAAGGCGAAGCCATCTGGAATAAAGAACTTTCCAGAATCCAAGTGGAAGGCGGGACCGACGACCAGATCAGGACCTTTTATTCGGCCTTATACCGGGTACTGCTTTTCCCGCGGAAGTTTTACGAGATCGACGAAAAAGGGGACGTGGCCCATTACAGTCCTTACAACGGGAAAGTTCTTCCCGGCTATATGTTCACCGATAACGGCTTCTGGGACACCTTCCGTGCCGTATTTCCGTTTTTCAACCTGATGTATCCTTCGCTGAATGAAAAGATACAGGAAGGCCTGGTTAACACCTATCTGGAAAGCGGATGGCTTCCCGAGTGGGCCAGTCCGGGTCACCGCGACTGCATGATCGGGTCCAATTCCGCGACCCTGATCGCCGATGCTTACCTGAAGGGGAGGCGCGGCTACGACATTGAAACGCTCTGGGAGGCTGTCCTGAAAAATTCGGAAAATGAAGGACCGCTTCAGTCTGTCGGGCGGTTTGGCGTGGATTATTACAACAAGTTGGGCTATGTTCCCTACGATGTGAAGGTGAACGAAAATGTGGCACGCACCCTGGAATATGCCTTTGCCGATTTTTGTATCTACAAGCTGGGCAAGGCGCTGGGAAAACCGGAAAGCGAGATTGCCGTTTTTGCCCGGCGGTCGCAGAACTATAAAAATGTGTTTGACAAGGAAACCAGCCTGATGCGCGGCCGCAACGAAGACGGAGCCTTCCAGGAGCCATTCAGCCCGTTTAAGTGGGGTGATGCCTTTACCGAGGGGAATAGCTGGCATTACACCTGGTCGGTTTTCCACGATGTTCAGGGACTGATTGATCTGATGGGCGGCCGGGGGAAATTCACCACCATGCTCGATTCGGTGTTCGTTGTTCCTCCCATTTTCGATGATTCCTATTACGGGAAGGTCATCCACGAGATCCGGGAAATGCAGATCATGAACATGGGCAATTACGCGCACGGCAACCAGCCGGTCCAGCACATGATCTATCTGTATG
>CAZANK010000327.1:0-4640 GCA_964486235.1 uncultured Prolixibacteraceae bacterium
CTTTCGGTAGTGGAAGCGACCGCTGGCAAGTTGATGCTTTTGGTTGCCGAAGGCGAGTCTGTTCCCGGACCGGTACTGGAGATCGGGAATACCAACAGCCGCTATCAATTTTCAATCGGGGCGAGGGCTTTCGTCAACAACTGGAACCAGCATGGACCCGCCCATCATTGCGCCGTTGGGGTCGGACATCTTTCCTCCAAAATTGAAAAACTGGGCGCGCTCCTTGAAATGCCGGTGGTGAAGGTTTGCTGATCGGTCTTTCGGTTGTTCCCTCGTGAAAGGATCATTTTTCGGGCTGAGCAAGCGTGACGGGGATGGGCATATCCAGGTTGAGTGCCTTGTTGATCCTTTCAATAAAATAGGCAGCCAGCAGCGGCGATTCTTTTTCAACGTTCTGATGAACGAAAAAGCAAACATCCCGTAATCCGAGGTCGATCCATTTCTTTAGGCGTTCAATCCAGTCGAGCAGCCGATCGCGGTCGCTTTGCGGTTCATTGGAACCTACATAGCGGATAAAAGCCACCGGCGTGGTCAGACGCATGTGCAGCATATCCCGCCGGCCTGCCGTGTCGACGATCACGTTGGTGGTGTGATGCTTTTCAAAGAAAGTAAACAATTCATTGGATATCTTTTCGTCGGTGAACCATTCGGTATTCCGCATTTCTACCGCCAAGGGAAGCGCCTGTGGGAAGATATCAATGAAATGGGTCAGCCGGTCGAAGTTCTTATAGCCAAAATTGTTGTGCAACTGTAAAAAAACCATACCGAGCTTCTCCTCAAAATTACTGATGATATCGCCGTATTCCTCCACGATAAGATCCGTGTTGTTCAACCGCTTCAGATGACTGATCAACTGGTTCACCTTGGGGAAAAACTTAAAATGGGCGGGAGTCTTTTCCTTCCATGCGATGATCTGTCCGGCGTCGTACCTATTATAGAACGTGGCGTTCAGCTCAATGGAGTTGAACTGCGTGGCGTAATACGCCAGTTCATCTTTGGTCCCCCTGGGGTAAAAGTTCTTCAGGTCTGTTTTGTTCCACTTGGCGCATCCCACGTACACTTCCAGCTTTTTATCAGCCGCGTCTTTCAGAATTTCAGCCGTGCGGGGGTGATCTTCCGGTATCTTAAAATCAATGGATTCTGAATTTTCTACTTGTCCGAACTTCATGGGCTTCGATTTTCTTGCGGTTTTCCCTTTTTGTCCAAAGTTAGTCAATTTACGTCGATTATTTCCACGATCCAAATGCGAATTGCAACGGAAAGGGTGGAAACGATCATGATTGTCATTCCTTGGGGGTTTGGTCTGTTCCCTTTTTGGGATGATTTTTTGCAGGTAATTTCTGCGTTATTTTGTAATATTGTCAGGAGAGAGTGTGAACAGGTTAATTAACAATGAACCACATGAACAAATTTCAGCGATGTTTTGCCCTTGCCTGTCTTTTCACGGCAACCACAGCCATTGGTGCGCCTTCGGAAGCGCGGCTTTTACGATTTCCGGCCATTTCAGGGGGGCAGATTGTTTTCAGCTATGCGGGTGATCTGTATACCGTATCTGGCGACGGGGGTACTGCAGTCAAGCTGACCAGCGACGTGGGCTATGAAATGTTCGCGCGTTTTTCTCCCGACGGCCGTCAGATCGCGTTTACCGGTCAGTATGACGGGAACACGGAGGTTTTTGTGATCCCTTCGGAAGGCGGAGTTCCCAAACGGCTTACCTACACGGCCACGCTCGACCGCGATCTGCTCTCCGACCGCATGGGGCCTAACAATATCGTGATGGGTTGGACGCCTGACGGAAAGAACATTATCTACCGGTCTCGAAAACAAAGTTTTAACGCGTTTAAAGGACAACTTTTCCAGGTTCCCGTTCAGGGTGGACTTTCAGCCGAACTGCCCTTGTCTGAAGGCGGTTTTTGCAGTTATTCGCCCGACGGCACCAAGCTGGCTTTTAACCGGGTGTTCCGCGAATTCAGGACCTGGAAGTATTATCAGGGCGGGATGGCGGATGATATCCAAATCTTCGATTTGAAGACAAAGGAAGTGAAACGGATAACCAGTGATCCGGCGCAGGATATTTTTCCCATGTGGGCTGGTGATGAGATTTTCTTTTTGTCGGACCGTAACCGGACGATGAACCTGTTCGTGTACAACATCAAAACCGGAAAAGAGGAAAAGGTGACCAACTTTACGGAATACGATATCAAATTTCCGTCCATTGGCGGAGAATATCTTGTGTTTGAGAATGGTGGTTATCTCTACAAGATGAATGTCAAGGACAAAAAGCCGGTCAAAGTACCTGTATCTATTCAAAATGATTTCATTGATGCCCGCGACGAATGGAAAGACGCTTCAAAGCTGATCTTTGACGGAGATCTTTCGCCGAATGGTGAACGCGTGGTGTTCAGCGCCAGGGGAGAGGTTTTCAGTGTCCCGTCCGGGAAAGGTATCACCCACAATCTGACAAGGACTCCGGGTGTTCATGAACGCGATGCTGTATGGTCGCCCGATGGAAAAAGGATTGCCTGGCTGTCTGACCGGTCGGGCGAATTTGAGATTTACGTGAAGGAGCAGGACGGTCAGGCTGTCCAGCTCACTAAAGGAGCGGACACCTACCCGTTCGGGATCATCTGGTCGCCCGACAGTAAAAAAATTGCCTGGTCCGATCGTAAACTCCGGCTGAAATATGTTGACCTTGAAGCAAAAAAGGTAACCACGGCATACCAGTCGGAATACGGACTGATCACTTCGTATGGTTGGTCGCCCGACAGTAAATGGATCACCTTTAACAGACTGTCAGATAATCATTTCACGAAAGTTGCGGTGTATAACCTGGAGAAGAAGGAGGTGACGGATGTGACGGACAACTGGTACAATTCAGGTTCTCCGTCGTTTTCATCCGACGGCAAATACCTGATTTTTGTTTCGGAGCGCGATTTTAATCCGGTTTACAGCCAGACAGAATGGAACCATGCTTATACAAAAATGGACCGGATCTACCTGGCGGTCCTGTCAAAAAACACCCCGTCGCCCTTTGCCCTGGAAAATGATACCGTGAAGGTGGACGGGGGGAAGAAAACCGCGGAGAAGACGAATAACGATCAGAAAAAAGATGCCGCATCCGGTGATGTCATCATTGACTTCGACGGACTTTCGGACCGGATCGTTTCGTTGCCGGTTGGCCCTTCCAACTATGGCAATGTATCCTGCGTGAACGGAGTCGTTTATTACGGGGAGTATCAGGATGGTCGCAAAGCGAAATTCTATGATCTGAGGGAGAAAAAGGAGACCACAATGGGTGAGTTCGTTTTTTCCATCTCACCGAATCGTCAAAAGATGCTGGCTAAACAGGGGGGCAAATGGTATGTGACCGATCGGCCAACATCTTCCCAGCCCGTTAAACTGGAGAAGGAGATAGACCTGTCGCGGATGAAGGTCTGGGTGGATTACCGGCAGGAATGGAAACAAATTTACGATGAAAGCTGGCGGCAGATGCGTGATTTCTTTTACGTGGGGAATATGCACGGTCTGGATTGGAAAGCCATGCACGGCAAGTACGCGGTTTTGGTACCTCATGTCCGCCACCGGGACGATTTGACGTACGTCATCGGGGAATTGATCGGGGAACTGAATGTTGGCCATGCTTATGTGCAGAGCGGGCAACGTCCGGAGCCGCAACGGATAAAAACCGGACTGCTTGGGGCAAAGGTCAGCGCCGATCCGTCAGGCTATTTTAAGATCGACCGGATACTGAAGGGTGCGAACTGGAACCGGAAATGGCGTTCTCCCCTGACGGAGGTGGGCGTCGGTGTCAGTGAAGGCGAATACCTGATCGCCGTTGACGGGGTCAGTACCAAGACGGTTCGCGACGTGTACGCACTGTTAGTGGGAAAGGCTGGTCAGGAAGTGGAACTGACCGTGAACAGCAAACCGTCGGAAGAGGGTGTCCGTAAGACCATTGTTTCGCCGATCGACGACGAGTCCGGTTTGTATTACCTGAACTGGGTGCAGTCCAATATCGCCAAAGTGAATAAAGCCACAAACGGGGAGGTGGGCTACCTGCATATTCCCGACATGGGGCCGGAGGGCCTCAATGAATTTGCCCGCATGTTTTATCCCCAGTTAAACAAGAAAGGTCTGATTATCGACGACCGGGGCAATGGCGGGGGCAATGTTTCGCCGATGATCCTGGAGCGCCTGCAACGTGAAGTTCAACGGGCAACCATGCGCCGGAACATTCCGCACCCAAATCCTGTTCCCAACAAAATGATGCCGGGCCCTAAAGTATTGCTGATGGACCGTTATTCGGCATCAGACGGCGACCTGTTCCCTTACGGGTTCAAACATTACAAGCTGGGAACGACGATCGGCACCCGCAGTTGGGGAGGTGTCGTGGGTATCAGCGGCTCGCTGCCGTTTATTGACGGTGGAGATATGCGCAAACCTGAATTCGCCTCGTACTCATCCGAAAAGAGCGAATGGATCATCGAGGGGTATGGCGTCGATCCCGATATCGTGATCGACAACGATCCGTATCAGGAATACGTCGGCAATGATGCGCAACTGGAAAAGGCCATTGAAGTGATCAGGCAGCAGGTCAAAGAACAGTACCAACCGCTGCCGCCGATCCCGGATGCCCCGGA
>CAZANK010000328.1:0-4635 GCA_964486235.1 uncultured Prolixibacteraceae bacterium
TAAATGGAAGTCGTTTTAATGTTTCCATATTCTTCAATACATAAATCCATCGGTCGTTTTCAACAGTCGTTTCTCCCGCTCGGCAGAGCTCAAGCAAGCTTGGCTCTGTTCTCGCTTAATCGAAACGTTCAAAATCCGTCTCACATTCCGAAACATCTCAATGTAGTTACGGCTTCAAAATCATTAATTTCAACTCAGGGATATTGTGAAAATCGCTATCAAAAGTAAGTAATGGAAGATCGAGATAAATTAACGGATTGGTATCAGAAACTATACTAATTCCATTCATCTCTTATCCGTTTCTGATATTCAAGCGGGTCCTCTTGCCATTTCACTTTACCCAAGTGTTTTTTTGCATCCAGCACCTTTAATGGTTTAACCCTTTTCAAGGCCTCTGCCAGGTTTTTCGGGCTGCTGATCTTCTTCACATTTGAAGTCATAATAAATCAATTTATTACTGACAAAGTAAAACAATTCTTATAACAAATAAAAACAAAAGGTAAGTCCGCAGCGATTCAGGGAATCATTTTTTGGATTACTCAGGTATCGTGCCGTTTGATAAATGAGTAAAGAAGTATTACACCATGAAGCGATGAAAGCTTGCATCGTGCAAGATTGGCTATGTTTAAGTTTTATTGTAAACGGTCGCCCATGGGCGCGGCCTGTAATCAGTAGGTTAGGCCAAATTGCCAGAGTGGGACCGTGTTCAAATATCCCAGCTCGATGTCATCTTTTACAATAAAAGCTTTATCAATACCCTGGATTTGCTTCAATCTTTTATTTTTCCCACCTACTTCAAACGTGTAATCATCAATCAGAAAATCAGCAATAGGTGATACGACTACGTCATACTTTACCCGAAGCTGGTTCAGAAAAAACGTTTCTCTTATGTTTCCTGTATTGGCGTGATCGTTTGCTAAACTGTAAATTAAATTCGTATTGTCAAGATAAATTTTATCCACCTTCCCCAACCCCCTTATTCCTCCGGCAGAATCCCGGAGCTGTGCGATCATTCCGGCTTCTTCAACAAACAGGCAATAATCAGCGATGTTATTCCGGCTGGCGGAAAGTGCAGTCGCTATACTTGTCATATTGGGCTTAAACGGCACACTTTTAGCAATAATGGCCAGCAATTAAAGAGTGGGTGGGCTAAATGGGTATGGTTTTGCCCATACACCGGCACGCGTTGACGGATGAGACATATAATGTTTGCGGGGTAAGCTGTGGGTACGGTTTTACGATGAGGATAAGCGGATGGTGGAAGAAGCCCTGCTGGATCCGGCAAACGGTTGTTACGGAGTTAATATCCCTGCTGGGCAAGGATATTCGGCGAATCAAACTGTTAAAACTCATGTTGCGAAAAATGGGAGTAAAATTATGCAAAAGTAGGGAGTGAAACATCGCAATAGCTGGGAGTGCATTTTTTTTCATTACTTTTACTGACAATATAACAGATTACAGCAATGGATCAAAACGAATATCTTCCAAGAATTTCTGATAGTATCCTAAAAAACTATCTCGAAGCTATGGGCGCAGTTCTTATTGAAGGTGCGAAATGGTGTGGTAAGACGAGCACTGCCCGCCAGATGGCCGGTAGTATATTGATGCTTCAAGATCCTGACCAACAGGAAAAGTACAAAATCGCTACCCAAACAAAACCTTCTTTGCTTTTACGTGGAGACACTCCACGTTTGCTTGACGAATGGCAAATGTATCCGGTTCTTTGGGATGCTGTGCGTTTTGCTGTGGATCAACGCGGAGAGGTCGGACAATTCATTCTCACAGGCTCTGCTGTGCCTACGGATGGTGCTACCATGCATACGGGTACCGGACGCATTATGCGTATGCTGATGCGCCCAATGTCATTCTATGAGTCCGGTGATTCAACCGGTGAGGTCAGTTTAAAAAATCTGTTTAATGGAAAACACGACATAGAAGGTTTTAGCAAGTTGAGTATTGAGAAAATTGCCTGCCTAATATGTAGAGGAGGTTGGCCGGGTGCAATCCAATTGGAAGAAAAAGCGGCATTACACGTGGCATCCGCCTATTTGGAAGCCATTGTCAATGCTGATATCCAAAGAGTTGACGGGATAGAAAAGAATCCGGCCAGAGTACGTTTACTTCTTCGCTCGCTTGCACGTAATATTTGCACGTTAGCTACAGCAAAAACCATTATTGACGATGTTGCTGCAAATGAAGTATCGATGACCGAAAAAACATACACTTCTTATATGAATGCCCTGAAACGAATTTTTGTTGTAGAGAATTCACCGGCATGGCAGCCCTCGCTGCGTTCAAGAACCGCTATCCGCTCTTCAGAAAAGCGAAATTTCGTGGATCCATCAATTGGTATCGCTGCCCTCCAAGCTTCACCGGATAATTTGTTGGATGATTTTGAAACATTTGGCTTTTTCTTTGAATCGCTTTGCACAAGAGATATTCGTGTATACACCCAAACCTTAGGTGGTGATGTCTATCACTATAGGGACAGGAGCGGATTGGAAGCAGATATGATCATCCGCCTCCACAATGGGCAATGGGCGGCGATAGAGGTGAAGATGGGCTCAAAACAGATAGATGAGGCCGCCGGACACCTCATTGCCCTTCGCGAACGCATTGACACATCAAGGGTTGGAGAACCGGCATTCCTTATGGTTCTCACCGGTGGAGAATATGCTTACAGGCGTAAAGACGGTGTACTGAATGTTCCCATAGGATGTCTGAAAGATTAGAACCAATGAACAATGCAAGACCAGCCTATGTTCATGTGCAATTCTCGGAAAAAGTGTAGAACACGATTGAAGTGTTGCCGATGATTTTTAAAATGACATGCTTTTACCGTTTATGAACGAAACAATCCGTGATATTTTTAAGAAACACAGCCTGCCGCGCAAGCTGGTGTTGCTGACTGACCTGGCAGGGCCCCCATCAGTAGGTTAGGCCAAATTGCCAGAGTGGGACCGTGTTCAAATATCCCAATTCGATGTCATCTTTTACGATAAAAGCGTGATCAATGCCCTGGATTTTCTTCAATCTTTTATTTTTCCCACCTACTTCAAACGTGTAATCATTAATCAGAAAATCAGCAATAGGCGATGCGACTACGTCATACTTTACCCGAAGCTGGTTCAGAAAAAACGTTTCTCTTATGTTTCCTGTATTGGCGTGATCGTTTGCTAAACTGTAAATTAAATTCGTATTGTCAAGATAAATTTTATCCACCTTCCCCAACCCCCTTATTCCTCCGGCAGAATCCCGGAGCTGTGCGATCATTCCGGCTTCTTCAACAAACAGGCAATAATCAGCGATGTTATTCCGGCTGGCGGAAAGTGCAGTCGCTATACTTGTCATATTGGGCTTAAACGGCACACTTTTAGCAATAATGGCCAGCAATTGCTTCAGTTTTCGCCCGGTGGACACATTTATGCCGGCATACAACGGAATATCTGTTTCCAGGGCGTGATTAACAATCTGTTGTAATCTCAGATCAAAGTCTTCCTCTGATGCAAAAGGATAATACCCCCTTTTCAGATAATTTTCAAAAAAAGGCAATGGATGTTTTACTCCGGGAAGCTCCGCTTGATGGGCGAGAATTTCTTCCAACGGGTACGACCGGACCGTTATTTGATGAAACAATTGCAAATACTCCCTGAAAGACAAACCTTGCATGTGGTACATGACAGCCCTGCGACTTAAATCTGAGGCCCCTTTTTTGATATCCAATACCGAAGAACCCGTAAATACCACATTCAGTTCCGGATGATAATCATAGATCAGTTTTAGTTCCTTAGACCAGTCTTTGTATTTATGAATTTCATCGATAAACAGGTATTTCCCGCCACGCTTTACAAAAGCGCCGGCTAAATCAACCAGCTTGTTGCCGGCAAAATAAAAATCCTCGGCAGTTACATAAAGCGTCTCTGCAGGATTCAGGTTCTTTTTAATATGCTGTAAAACCAGGGTGGTTTTCCCAACTCCACGTGGCCCGGTAAGTCCAATCATACGACTTTTCCAGTTCATTTCAGCATAGACGTAGCGGAAGAAACTGGTGTCGGTTTCTCGTATAAGCTTCTGAAAATGTTCAAATAATTTATCCATCGCAGTTTATTTTCCGCTAAAATAGTTAATATGCATCAATTGAGTGCATATTACAATAAAAATTGCACTATTGAAGTGCGAATTGTATTTTATGTTGTCATAATGATTACTATTTGTTACAAGTGGATATATCTTTATCCGGTTTGTGGGGACACATGAGGAATTCCTATTGAAAAGCCGACAATTGCTGAAGTAATAGAACTGTCATTGCAGGAAAAAGGCATGACGCAACGGGAGTTGGCAAATAGCATCGGTGTCAGCCCGTCGCGCGTGAATGATTATATTGCCGGACGGTCGGAACCGACCCTGAAAATCGCCAGACTACTCTGTATGGCATTAAATATACCGCCTGCGGATATGCTGCGTGTTGGTTAAAAAAGACTTGTCCTCGTAAACTGCTTTCAGGTCAAACTGCCACCGCTCCCCGCTCTCCCTGACGGGTAATCGTATGGGGGAGATAAAAAAATCCGTTTGAAGCCGGTATCCAATACGAAACGTTAATAAATGAAAAATGGGTAGCTGTTGTGAGGTATGATT
>CAZANK010000329.1:0-4633 GCA_964486235.1 uncultured Prolixibacteraceae bacterium
ATGATTTTAGTGGCAGGTTTATCCCCCAGCCATTTAGACAGTTTCTCCCCGGGCTTTCCTCTTTTTAAAGAAACAATGAATGTAAGGTAAATTGTAAATATGATGATCGTTGCAGGAAAAGCAGTAGCGCTAAGTGTTCCCGGCATTTGTAAAGCAGAAGCTACAGCCACCCAGTTCATGGCCCCCCCTGTAAATATAGCGGTTGTAGCAGCAGCTACCATTGCGGAATTTTCAGCACCAATTATGGGGCTAAAAAAAATGTAAGCTATCATACCTCCAAATGCAGTTCCCAGACAAGCCAGAAAAAACAGCAAAAACAAACGTGGTTGTAAGCTTCGTATAATTTCCTTAATGTCTATGTTCGATACCATAAAAAAAATTGCCAGATATAATACAAAATCCTGTAATGGGTTAAAAAGAGGATAATCAACAGGGATAATACTTAAATTGGAAAGAAACATCGGGACTAAAAAAAGAAAAGGGACACTTGTTAATTTCCTTAAAACCGGGATTTTTGGGATGGCTTTTATGAGAACATATGTACATCCTAGTAGAATGGAAATAATTACAAGAATCTCCAAGTTCTTATCTTTAAATATATTTTCTGTCCAACTCATAACATAATCATCCAAGGTCCACAATAATTTCTTGTAGATACATTAAGTTCTATTCCAGATTGCCTTGAAAAAAATCAAGTAAGAAAAAGAAGAAACTGCCCCATCTTATGGTTTGCGGCTTCTTCTTTTTTCACCTAACTAATAATTTGGATTTTGAACCAAAACGGATTCTTCATCCTTCATACTCAAATCAATTTGCGCCTGTGGAATAGGATAGATTTCATTTCTCCCTTTCGTGAAAACTGCATTTTGAAGAGCCGGGAATGTTGCAGGAGTTGTTCTCTCATGGGCAATGACCGCATTCAGTTCATCGGCCATGTACCCTGTGCCATTATCCCAGCGCTGCAAGTCGAAGAAACGATGCCCCTCGCAAGCCAGCTCGAGCCTTCTTTCAAAACGGACTGCTTTACGGGCATAAGCCTGCCCGTTCGCCGTAAACTGCCCGTTGTAAAGCCCGACAAAATAGTTGGCCGCAGGCGTATCAGTGAATCCCCTGGAGGGGTCGTTATCAAGATAGGTTTTTACCCACCCTACAGGATCTGCCGCACGGGCCCTTACCATATTCACATATTGTTCTGCCTTTGCCAAGCTGCCTGTTTCCACTTCACACTCGGCTGCCCGTAGCAGGATATCGGCAAAACGGATAAAACAGTAATTGATGTTATTGATTGTAGTCCAGCCGCCAAAAGATTCAGTGTTTACGTCAAGATCAGCTTTGTAAAAGAAAAATTTCTTTAACACGTAGCATCCCCTTTCGAGTTGATTAGGCCCCCAGCTCCTGCGCATCAATCCCCAGTCAAGAAGCGGGATATCCCTGCGGCCTACCGTCAGGTCCAACCTTGGATCCAACGTACCGGTGTATGGAGTAAACGGGGCACTCTCAGCCAAGCCCATGTCGTTCGTAATATCCGAATCATTATAAGTATCCGGCAATGGCAAGCCGGTTCCCGGGTCGGTTTTAAAAGCATTCACGGTCGAAAATGAAACGGTTGATGACCCACCTCCGGCACAAGGGGGTACGACCGGTTGCCCCAACAACCTTCCCTGGTTCCCGTTTATGCCTGAAGCACCATCATTGACCGTATATTGAACTGCAAATACCGATTCCGAATTGTTTTCGGTACTCGCTTTGAAATTATCCCAATAATTGGGAACCAGCGCGTATTTATCCCCGCTTGCAGTAACCCCATTCGTGACAATATCGGTTAATAAGGGAAGCGCCTCGGAATATTTGCCTTGCTGCATTTGCACAACCGCCAAAAATGATTTTGCAGCCCAACTGTTCGCCCTGCCTGCATCCGATTTTGTTGCGGCAAGGTTATCAGCGGCGAACTGAAAATCAGCTTCAATTTTGGGATAAACCCGATCGGTGTTTGGTACCAGATAGTCAGAATTGTAGATAACAGTTTCATCGATATAGGGTACATTTTTCCATGTTTTGGCTAACTCGTAATGCAATAGCCCCCTTATAAACATGGCTTCAGCTTTTATCTGCGTTGCTTCGCCGGCAGGAAGTTCTTTTTCTGACACCTTTGGGAGTATCCGTAAAACATCATTGGCCCGCTGAATGCCATCATAGCATCCGTCCCATTTTTTTTCCACGTATTCATGGGTTGGGAGTATCGTGTGTGCTTCAAAAAAAGTAATATTCGCATTCGACGTAGATCCCCTGGTTGCTTCATGGGAGGCCATATCTGAAAAAAGCCAGTTGGAATTGTCCCCCCAAAAAAAGGAGCCGTTAACACCATCTATGAGGGAATAAGCCCCGGTTAACAAATTAGTCACTCCTGCTTTTGTGGCCAACGTTTCCTCACTGACGCTTCCATAGGGGCTTACTTCCATATAATCATCACATGCGATGAACGGAAAAACCAATATTAAACATGTGGCGATGATCGTTTTATTTAATTTCTTTTTCATAATCCAAACGATTTAGGTACAATAATTAAAAAGTCAAATTAACGCCGACAATAAATTTGCGGTGGTTGTTGGGATAGTTTCCAAAATCGATTCCGAAGTTCGAACTGGAACCCGGGACTTCCGGATCCAATCCTGAATAATTGGTAATCTGGAACAAATTCTCGGCCTGAACATAGAACCGCAGTTTTTGAACAGCGATTGGTTGAAGCAAACGGTCAGGCAGGGAATAACCAATGACCACGGACCTCAATTTTAAGAACGAGCCATCTTCGACATACCAGGAATTAGGGACACTATTTTCGCTGAAACTGGTACTTCCCAAAACAGCAGGTATGGTTGAGGTCGGGTTTTCAGCGCTCCAGGCATTCAACAAATCTCTCGATATACCATTATGGTACCATGAGGTATAATAATTGTACCATTTCAAAAAATTAACTACCTCATTCCCCTGAGAGCCATAAATCATCGCGCTAAAGTCTAAATTTCCGTACTTCAGCGCCAGGTTTATTCCGTACGTAAAATCGGGGTTTGGATTGCCAATAAAGGTGCGGTCGTCAGGCGATATTTCCTCATCTCCGTCGACATTCCTGTATTTGAATTGTCCCGGACCCGCTTGTGACTGGGTAGGAGATGCTGCAACATCATCCGGCGATTGAAAGAGCCCGATCACGTCATAACCAAAGAAGGAACTGACCGGATGCCCCTGCTGGTTCCGAACTAAGTTACCAATGCGCGTACTTCCTGTATCAAAATAGCCGGCAGTCCCGGGAATACTGACCACTTTGTTGTTATAGGTGGTAATATTGGGACTGATTGTAAAGCTTAGTTCATTCCCGATTTTTCCCCTGAAAATACCGGAAATATCAAAACCAGTATTCTGAATATCACCGATATTGATGGTAGGAGCGGCAGCGCCGCCGACAACAGCGGGCAGGGGTTCGGAAAATAGCAAACCTTCTATTGATTTCTTATAATATTCTGCTGAAATTTCGATTTTTCTTCCAAGGATGGCCATGTCAAAACCGATATTGGTTACAATATCCTTCTCCCACGAAGTATCCAGATTCCCGATAGTTCCCTGATAAAAACCAATCTGGGAACTATTGTTCGTTCCGGCGATATCATAGTAAGAATTATCCATATTAGAAGTAGACGAACTAAACGCGTTTCCTGTAGAGATGTTGGACTGGTTCCCTAACACGCCATAGCTACCCCTGATCTTCAAGTTGTCGAGCCAGTCAACACCCTTCATGAAGGCTTCTTCCGACACCTGCCAGCCTAACGAAACGGAAGGGAATATACCATATCTTTTATTGGGACCAAATTTTGATGATCCGTCACGACGAACACTTACTCCCAAGAGGTATGTATCGTTAAACGAGTAATCGATCCGCCCGAACAGGGAAAACAACCTGTTATCATACGCAGAAGAAGAATTATCGATCGTACTGCTGCCATTTTGAAGCAGGAGATAATTAAAATCCTGGGAATAATAATCTTGTCGTGAACCAGTAACGCTTCTTCCGTCATATTTAATTGTTTCAGAACCCAACAACCCGTTAATCCGGTGCTTCCCGAATATATTTTTATAATAGAGGGTATTGGTCCATATCTGGTATTTGTCATACCCCGAAGTCTCGCTTAATGAATTATTACTTGCAAAACCTTCTGTATCCCAGTATGGTTTGAATCCAAAACCTACAGAATAGCTACCGGTAATGCTTCCGCCATATGAAGTCCGCAAGGTAAAATGCTTCAAAAAATCAATCTCAGCATACACATTGCCCACCATGGTCCAACTCAGGTTACGGTTATTTTTCTGCAATTCCTGTACTGCAACTGGATTTTTAAAATTTCCTACTATTGGAGAGTTAAATGTGGCACTGTATTTCATCCCGCTGATATCGTAAACAGGTACATAAGAGGGCGCACGGACACAATTCGTAATCGCGTTATACTCACCGGAGTTGCTGTATCCATTTCTGTTGATGTAATACAAATAGGCATTTTCGCCAATGCGAATATTCTTCCCAATATTAAAATCCGTATTTACGCGGGCAGAATACCGTTTATTAAAGGTTTTAATCAACGCTCCA
>CAZANK010000330.1:0-4629 GCA_964486235.1 uncultured Prolixibacteraceae bacterium
CGCCGGACTTTTGTCGTAACCCTTGTGCTGCTCCGTCAGATTGCGGGTTTCACCGGTGGCCACGTCGTACCAGTAGAGGTCGGTGTTGGTCGAAAACGCGTAAGCTTTGCCTTTCAGTTTTTTGGAGGAATAGACCACCGATTTGCTGTCGGGACTCCAGGCAATCTGCTCTGCCCCGCCGAACGGTTTGTCGGGACTGTGAAATTTTTCGCCTTCCATGATGTCTTTCCCGGAAGTGATTTTTTCTTTCCCGTAATCCGCAATAAACAAATGGTTATAGGTATAATCGTGCCAGGAATCCCAGTGACGGTACATCAGGTCGTTCTCCAAACGGGCATTGGCCTTTGGCAGATCGGGGAAAAGGCCGTGAATATCCTGATCAAGCCTGACCGATTTCAGGTACAGCAGTTTTGTCTGGTCAGGGGCATACTTAAATCCGTTGATACCTTCGGGGATGTCGGTTACTTGCCTGGGATCCGAGCCATCCGGGTTCATCTCCCACAACTGGGCGCTTCCCGACGCCGAAGAAAGATAGCCGATCTTCTTTCCGTCTGTCCGCCACTGCGCTTCCGACTCATTCACCGCCGTGTTGGTCAGCCGTTTCACTTCTCCTCCTGAAGCCGGTACCGTATACAGCTCACGGAAAGATTTATTCTCTTCCAGATGATAATAGGTGACTGAAAAAAGCACCGTTTTCCCGTCGGGCGACAACTCAATATTGCCCACCCGTCCAAACGACCACAACACTTCCGGCGTCATCACATCCGAAGTCAATACCGGCGTCGCCGGCACATAAGTTTTCATTTCTTCTGCCATATTCTTAGGATTTGTACAGGCACCAACCGCCAATGCCGTAACAAGTATTACTACTTCTTTTGCCATAGCTATTTACAATTTCCGGGGTTTCCCGCAGTCCACAAAATAACAAATTCCGTAACAAAAGGCAAAATTGTTTGGCCGGAAAGCGATGAACTTTGAGCGGTGAGCAGTGGGTCGTGAGCGATGGGTCGTGAGCAGTGAGCAGTGAGCGATGAGCGATGAGCAGTGAGCGATGAGCTGGAAGTTGGAAATTGTGAGTTGGAGGAACCGGCATTAAAAAAAGCACCTGTCCGGAACGGACAGGTGCTGCGTTAAGATGAAGTTTTGGACGATATTAGTAACGATAAACGCCCTGGTATGAAAAATCATCGCCGTTATACTTTTTACCTTTGACCACGTAAGCCACCGTATCCTGACCTGCGATCTCGATCGCCGATAAGTCGAACGTCACAAAAGCCGTTTTACGATAGATCCGGTCATCATCCCGCTCATTATGCCTCAACTCCAGTTCAACCGGCTGATCATCACCCGTCAGTTCTCCCGGCTGTTTCACCAGGTTAATGTAATGCGTCTTCATGTTCCCAAGGAACTCAAGCTGGAATGTCAGCATGTTCCTGGTCTTCCAAACATCCTCCACCCGGATCGGATCATTCCCAATGCTGTCCTCGATTGCCGGGGTAATGTCCAAAATCCCCTTGTACAAGATCTCAGACATCGAATTCACCTTGACATAGTACTCTTCTTCATCATCTGTGATCTCCTTATCACCTAAAATAGTGTAGTTGATCAAAACACGATCCTGATCATCCAGTTTGCAAACCGGGTAATAAGTCACCGGGATGAGCTTCGCCCCATTATCCATTTCAACTGTGAAACTGTTGTCATCCTCATCCAGATGAAGAATTCCAAAGCCCACCCAGAAATCTCCTAACGAATAACCATCATCATCATCAAAAAAATCGCAACTGAACAGACCAAATGTCATCAACGCGATTAATCCAATTTTTAACACTCGTTTCATAGCTTCTCCCAAAAATTAAGTTATCACATCATTAAACACTCTAACGGCGCCTGCAGACTCCAACCACGATGAAAAACGCCGATGAACAGTTCGCTTTTATCATTTTGCGGAGTCTAAACGTTAGATACAAACGGGTATCAAAAGGTTGCGTGAGCCATAAAAAATGATAAAAATTTAAAACTAAAATAAAAATATATGTATATATTTGCATTTATAAAAGAAGAGGGAGACCGGGAACCCGGAAAACCGAGCATCTAAAAAAAACAAAATATGACAAGACTATTTTTTATACTTGCGTTTGCCGGACTCAGTTTTCAGAGCTGTGCTTCCGGCGGTGCCAACCGAACGGACAGGCAAAAAGCGGATGTTCTTCATGCCGCGACAACCGGGAATGAAGGGGCAGTCTCCCTGATCACAAGAGATCAGTTTTTAAAAGAGGTCTGGAACTATCGTGAATCGCCCAACGAATGGAAGTTTCTGGGAAAGAAACCGGTGATCATCGATTTTTATGCCGACTGGTGCGGTCCGTGCCGGATTGCTTCGCCGATCCTGGAAGAAGTCGCGCAGGAATACCAAGGGAAGATCATTGTTTACAAAATCAACACGGACAAAGAACGTGAGTTGGCCGGTGTATTTGGCATTCAGAGCATCCCGGCCTTCCTCTACATTCCGGTGGGGGGCAAACCCGTTATGATGGCAGGAATTGGGCAGTCTAAAGAACAGACAAAGAAGATGTTTACTGAAAATATCAGTAAGTATTTGCTAAAAGGTCAGGAAATCAGGAACTTATGACCCGAATAATGGCATGTCACCCGGTCACGATATGAATATTGGCCTTTCTGTATTTTTCCAGATATTCTTTTTTCAGATTCTTGTCTGTAATCAGATGGTTGACTAACGACAGGGGCGCAAATTTTACGAATGAGTTTTTTTCAATTTTCGAGGAATCGCATAACAAAAAGACTTCATCTGAATTTTCAGCCATCCGGAGGGTGATCGCCGCTTCCTTCTCATCGTACGAGCTCAATCCGTTCCGGAGAGAAACCCCGTCGACCCCGATAAATGCCTTGTTGGCATGATATTTTGCGATCCCGTTCCCGGCAACAGGACCATAAATGGCCCGACGGTCGCCGGCAACCTCACCTCCGACCAGGTTTAATTTGATATTGGAAAAATGAATAAGCTCGGCGACAACAGGTAATGAATTGGTAATCACGACCAGCGAATCAAATTTGGTGAGAAATTTGGTGAGAAAGGAAAGCGTCGATCCGCAGTCGATGAAAATAATATCGTTGTTGCTCACAAACCTGGAAGCGATCTGACAAATCTTCTCCTTATTCTGACGGTTTTGACTGATTTTTAGGTCATACGTAAACATCTGGTCGCCTGCCCTGGATGTGACTGCCCCTCCGTGGGTCCGGATCAGTAATCCTTTCGTTTCCAGCTCAATCAGGTCTCTCCGGATCGTAATTTCCGATACTCCGCACTGCTTTACAATTTCTTGTGTGGAAAGTATTCCTTGCTCGTTCAGTGTGTTTAAGATGATCTTTTTCCTTAATTCGGGGCTCATTTTTTGTTTTTCCGTTATCAATGATCAAATAAAACAAAAATTATCACAAAAACTCACACGAACGCCTTTTTTCTTCATTTATTTATCCATTTAACCCACTGCCGGCTTTTTAACGTTTCAACGGTTCGGCATCAGGCAAACTGCAGTTTTCACCCAGTCGCCCGTGATCCCCTTGAGATCGTCATACTCCCTGACCCCAATGGCTCCAAGCATCGCTGCGCCGAGACAGGCCGACTCTGTGCATTCGGGGATCAGGAAATTCATTCCGGTGAGGTCGGCTTTGATCTGTCCCCATATCCGGCTTTTGGCGCCGCCGCCAGTCCCGACAATTCCTTCAGGTTGAGCATCTCCTTTGATAACGGTAGAAATACCGGCTAAACTTCGTGCCGTAGACTCCAGGATGGCCCGCACAAAATGGCCATGCTGGTGGTATGCTTCGCGATTCCGGAACCCGGTCAGGTCTTCATAACGTCCGGCAGACGGCAAAGCGATCAGGTTCCGACACCCGGCTTTTACCCCGGCAGCCATCCGGATCAGTTCCGGGATCGTCAACGCCGGTGCATATTTCTTTTGATACCATTCCAGCGAAGACGCTCCATTGTCGTCGAAACTCATCTGAAAAAAATGATCCTGGTCCAGACCAGGTGCCGTGCAGGTTCCCGGGACAGGCGCGTCGTTCTTTTTGTATGCCACGCACGCCAGCACGGTTCCGGTAGACTCACTGATCCGGTTCCGGCTCAGCAGTCCCGCACCCACCCCGGCCAGATGGTGATCGAGACCACCCATAAAAAACAGCGTGCGAGTGTTTAGCCCGATCTGATGCGCACCATTTACCGTCAGTTTTCCAACCCTCGTTCCCATCCTCACCGGCAACGACATACATTCAGAACGTATCTTCGTTTCGTTCAGCATATCATTCCACCATCGGAGCTCCGCGACGCTCAACAGACCGGTCAATGAAGCGGTGCTGTAGTCACTGAGTGCCTGTCCTGTTAACGAAAAGACCAGGTAGTCAGCAACAGACATGATACGCCGCACCTGCTCCCAAACCGATGGATGCAGGCGTTGGAACCAATTGATCTTGGCCACGCAAAACTGATGACCGGGAACAATCCCCAATCCTGTGTGAACACGGAAGTCAACATGTTCTGTAATGCCGGAAGGTTTATAGGTCGATTCAGCCCTGTTATCGGGCCAGAGGATCAAAGAGGTTAACGGC
>CAZANK010000331.1:0-2285 GCA_964486235.1 uncultured Prolixibacteraceae bacterium
CAGCAGTTGATCGTTACTTACAGCGCGGCAAGAGATCATATCGTCCGGTTGTGGGACCTGAACATGAAAGCGATCAGCCACAAGAACAGCCTGGTCAAAAACACGTCTCACCGCGCGTTCGTCATCATGTCGCTGATCGGCCTGATCTGTTTTGTTATTTCTGCACTCTTTTTCTTCCGGTATCCCGGCTACATTTCAAGACCCCTTACGCAACTGACACAGGGGATCAAGGAAATAGCCAACCGCAATTATGAGAAAAGGCTTCAGTTTAAGTCGCACGACGAACTGGGCGAGCTGGCACAGGCTTTTAACCAGATGGCGGCCAAGCTTGACGAATACGAACACAGTAACCTTTCAAAGCTCATGCTGGAGAAGAAAAGGATTGACACGATTATCAACAATATGAAAGACGCCATCATCGGGCTGGACGAATCGGGGCAGGTGGTCTTTGCCAATACCGTTGCCTGTGAAATCCTCCAGTTGGAATCGTCCGGACTAACAGGAAAATACGCGCCCGACCTGTTACGGCGCGATGAACTCTTCCGCCTCGTGTTCAAAGATATTGATGAAAACAAAAGTCAGGCGGGAAAGGACTTTCATCCGGTTAAGCTATTGAAGGACGGGAAAGCTCTTTATTATACCCGGGAGATCCTTGATGTTGCGCTGACAAAAACCGGAGAAAACGTCCCTGTAAATGTGGGGCGGGTCATTATTATGAAGAATATTACCGATTTTCTAGAACAGGCTGAAGCAAAAACCAATTTTATTGCTACAATCTCGCATGAACTGAAGACCCCGATTTCATCGCTGCGGCTAAACCTGAAGCTCTTAGATGACAGCAGGATAGGTGACCTGAATGAAGAACAAAAGGATATTATCAAGGCATTGAAAGAAGAAACCCATAAAATGTCAAGCATCACGTCTGAATTGCTTGATCTTGCCCAGGTGGAAACAGGGAATATCCCCCTGAACCTGCAGCCCGTAGATCCGGCTGAAATTATCCGGTATGTTAAAAGTTCAGCGCTGAATCAGGCTAGAAATAAGAACATACATATCCGGTTTTCTGTACCCGAGCAGTTACCCCCGATGTACTGCGACTCTGAGAAAACTGCCTGGGTTTTGCTGAACATGCTGAACAACGCCATTTTATATTCACCAGAGGGATCGCCGGTCGAAGTTGAGGTAAAACAGGCAGGCGGTGCTATCCGCATCATGGTTCGTGATTTTGGAATGGGAATCGAGCAGCAATACCTGCAACAAATTTTTGAAAAATATTTCCGGGTGCCTGACACCGGTCAGAAGGGGACAGGCCTGGGACTGGCCATTTCGAAAGAATTTATCAGTAAACAACACGGCAGTATCTGGGTGGAAAGCACCCCCGGCAAAGGAAGCAGATTTTACTTTGAGTTACCGCTGTTCCCCGGTTATCCGAAAGATGCCACGTCAGGGAAACGAAGCTGAAAAACCTACGAAGACAAGAGAACAAGAAAAAAAGATGAACATCAAGGCTGTTTTCCATATTTTAAAACGGATCCTGTTAATTACGGCCATATCATTATGCCTCTGTATCCCTGTGTCCCTATTGTTTAAGGAACCCGTTGCCCCATTTGTGGTGACTGCGGCAATTGCCGCAGTCATTTCAGGCATCCTCCATTTACGGGTAAAGACGCGCACCCTGGGAGGTTTTGACCGCCGCGAAGCTTACCTGTCTGTGACCCTGTCATGGCTGATTATTTCACTGATCGGATCATTGCCCTACCTGTTGAGCGGGTCGATCCCTAATATGGTCAATGCGCTGTTCGAATCGGTTTCCGGCTTTACGACAACCGGGTCTTCCATTCTGACCGACATTGAGGCCTTGCCCAAATCCATTTTGTTTTGGCGCAGTATGACGCACTGGATCGGAGGACTGGGTATCATCGTCCTGGTGATTGTTGTGATGCCTTCCCTGAATATTGGCGGATATAACCTTTTCACACTCGAATCTTCGCTTCAGGAAAAAATACACCCCCGTATTCAGTCGGTCGGGAGAAGGCTTTTATATATCTATCTCGTACTGACCCTATTTGAGACTATCTTGCTGAGAGCAGGGGGGATGAACCTTTTTGAAAGCGTTTGTCACGCATTCGGGACCGTTGCCACGGGAGGCTTTTCGCCAAAGAATACAAGTATTGCGGGCTATTCACCTTATATCCAGTACATAATTACGATCTTTATGGTACTGGCGGGGACAAACTTCGTCATCCATTATTATCTTGTAAAAAGAGAGTTTTTACTCCTCTGTA
>CAZANK010000331.1:2295-4617 GCA_964486235.1 uncultured Prolixibacteraceae bacterium
AAAATGAAGAGCTTCGATTTTACCTGTGCGTCATTTTGGTTTCAGGACTAATTGTCACCGGTATCCTCTATTTTAAAACCGAACGGACATTCGAGCCGGCCTTTAGGGAGTCCTTTTTCCAGGTTGTGTCTATTATTACCTGTACAGGCTTTGCCACGACCGATTATCTGTTGTGGCCCACTGTTGGTTGGGTGATTATCTTCGCGCTCATGTTCTTTGGCGGAAGCACAGGATCTACAGCCGGAGGAATTAAAATGGCCCGGCACCTCGTGGCTCTCAAAAATGTACAATTAGCTTTCCGGAAAATGCTGACGCCGAATGCTGTTTTGTCACTAAAAGTCAACAATCGCCCGGTTAATCATGAAGATAACAACAGCATTATGACTTTTATTCTTTGGTATTTAATGCTGTTTCTCGCGGGGAGCATGCTATTGACCCTGCTTGGTTCCGATATGGCTACGGCGTCAAGTTCTGTGGCAACAGCAATGGGCGGCATTGGCCCGGGCTTGGGTACCGTTGGCCCGGTGAGCAATTTTGCACACCTCTCAGAAGCTTCCAAAATAGCCCTTTCTGCGTTAATGCTTCTGGGAAGGCTCGAAATTTATACGATTGTTATGCTTTTTACGCCGTGGTTCTGGGAAAAATAAATTAATTTAGGCGGGAATCTGGAATTGTAATGAATGGCCCCCGACTTATATCAACTAAGAGAAAAATTCTTTAAGCGGTTTTTCCGGCTTCAAGATGCGATCGCTTTACTGTCAAAAAAGGTCATTTTTATCCTAAAGCTTGCCTTTCCCATGCTTTCCCTGGCTTATATGCTGTTTATTTTAATTCACGTTGGTTTTTCAGAAGACGACAGGTTTTATCAGGATACTGAATTGTATCGCTATCTTTTCTACGGACTGTTTTTATCGAGGTATTTGCCGGAATTTCTTTCACTGAAAAAGCGACAGAAAATACGCTGGTTTATCGACGTCGGTTTATTCCTGATTGGGATTGCCATCGGTTGGGCCATTTTGAAAGGGGAATTACCGGAGGGGGCGCAGCTATCCTGGACAACCGACCATTTTCTCCTGTTGAATGTCTACATCGTTCTGTTGATTGTGGCAGAATTACCCCGGTTGTTTCAGGTGATTAACTCCCTTAGGATGGCGCCGGCATTGTTATTTGCACTGAGTTTTTTGTCGGTGATCTTTATCGGTTCCGGGTTGCTGATGCTTCCCAATGCACAGGCGCAGCCGGTCTCTTATCTGGAAGCCCTGTTTACTTCAGCCAGCGCGGTTTGTGTTACAGGCCTTATTGTGGTTGACACGGCGACGGCATACACGACCCTGGGAAAGATTATCATCCTGATCCTGATCCAACTGGGCGGGCTGGGAATTATGACTTTTACCGGTTTTTTCAGTTACCTGTTTACGGGTTCAGCGTCTTATAAAGACCGCCTTCTGTTACGGGATCTTTTATCTTCAGAAACGATGGGCGGATTATTCCGCACCTTGATCCAGATTGTTGGGGTTACTTTCTTGATCGAAATGGCTGGGGCCGTTTTAATTTATCTGGGCACAAGTGATGCCGTGGAGTATCCGGTCTTCTTTTCCGTGTTTCATGCAGTTTCAGCATTTTGTAACTCGGGATTCTCCACCTTATCCGACCGACTGGCAGGTTCTGCCTTGCAAAACAATTCTATGATGCAGACGACCATTGCCGTTCTAATCATCCTTGGAGGTATTGGCTTCCCTGTTTTGCTCAGCTTGCTCTATGATAGTCTGGGATTTGCAGGTAAGCCCGTAAACAAAACAAAGAAAAGGAAGTGGCATATGATCACCGGTACTATTTCAACCCGCATTGTGCTGATCAGTACAATTGGTTTGCTTGCAGCAGGCTCCCTGGCTTATTACCTGCTGGAAAGGAATGCCCTTCACGGATTATCGGGAACCGGGCAGTTCATAACTTCTTTCTTTGGCAGTGTAAGTGCCCGCACCGCGGGATTTAATATGGTGGATATCACAAAATGGTCGTATCCGACCATTTTCCTGATGATTTTCTTGATGTGGGTGGGCGCATCTCCGGGTTCAACAGGCGGAGGTATCAAAACGACGACTTTTGCTGTGGCGCTGAAAGCAACGTACGATTTTATCCGCGGCAGGCAAATTGTGGAAATCGGGAACCGGCAAATCGGAACAGAAACGCTAACCCGTGTTTTGGTAGTCATCCTCCTTTCACTGGTGGTGATCTTTACCGGTTTCTTCATCCTTTTAATCACAGACTCGGGGAAAAACCCGGTCCATTTGCTATTTGAAAGCTTTTCCGCTTTTGGGACAG
>CAZANK010000332.1:0-4616 GCA_964486235.1 uncultured Prolixibacteraceae bacterium
TCACATCGAGCGACGATTTACCGATTTTACCGCTCTTTGTCGTGATGATGATCACCCCGGCCGAAGCTCTTGAACCGTAGATCGCAGCCGCAGAGGCGTCTTTCAGGACGGTCATGGACTGGATATCGGACGGGTTCAGGAACGTCAGCTCACGGGTAGGGACCCCGTCGACAAGATAGAGCGGGTTATTGTTGCCAATCGTCCCTTCGCCCCGGATGCGGATGCTGATCTCATCGCCGGGAGCCCCGGTACTTTGCGTGACCTGGACTCCGGCCACCTGGCCCTGCAGGGCCTGCGACAGCTCCGCCACCCTGCGCTTATTCATATCGTCCACGTTCACCGGGGAAACCGCTCCGGTCAGGGTTGACTTTTTTTGCGTGGAATAGCCGACAACCAGGACTTCACCGATTTCTTCGGTCGACGCGCCCAAGGTCATATTCAGGGTTGTCCTGCCATCCAGCGGGATGGTTACCGTCTGAAATCCCACGAATGAAAATTGCAACTGTCCCGAAGCATCAGGGACCTGAAGGGAAAACAAGCCATCCACGTTGGTGATCGTCCCCACGGTCGTCCCGGGTACAACAACCGATACCCCAGGAAGCGTATCCCCGTCCTCATCGATGACCATTCCTGTGACGGTTACCTGTCCGAAAGCCATCGTCGATAAAAAAAGAAATGCAAATCCGGCAATCCCTTTTTTTAGATTGATGATAAGATTTTGTTTCATAGATTACGATTTGATTAGCGTTCAGCGTTATTTTCATGTCTTCCGGAAACCATTCCGGCCCGATAAAGCCACGCTGACAAATTTGAAGAGATCTTCCGGGTGAAGTGTACACTATGTTTTCAAAATTGTACACAAATCCTAAAATACTGACCGTAAATTATTTGCGGAAATTAGTCCAATCAAAAAGCGCAAATAAAAAGAATCACACAAACCGTTTGTTGTATTTCTTTTGGTATTGTTTAGGAGGGAGCTGATACATTTTATGGAATTCACGGTAAAAATAAGAGCGGTTGTTAAAGCCGGAGCGGTAAAAAACCTCGGTAACGTTCATCGAAGTCTGCCGCAACAATCCGGCGGCATGTTTTAAACGGACCGTCCGGATCATATCCCCGGGTGCCAGCCCCGAAATTTGCTTCAGCTTCCTGTAAAAATTCGTGCTGCTCATGCCCAGTTCCTTTTCGAGAAGGCCAGCCTGCAGATCCGGGTCGTCAAGATGCCGCGTGATCGTTTGGATCACCTTATCAATAAATGATTTAGCCTCATCTTCGAGCGGCAATCCGGAGATGTCGTTCATCTCCGCATCCTTTGCAAAGTGCATCGCGATACGTTCCCGTTCTTCCAGCAGCTTGGCAATCCGCACTTCCAGGTGCTTCGGGTGAAACGGTTTTGGGATATAGGAGTTCGCGCCGCTCTCCAGTCCTTCAATACGGTGGATCACCGAGCTTCGGGCGGTAAGCAGGATCACGGGGATATGGCAGAAGTCCAGATTCGATTTGAGCGTCCTGCAGAACTCGATGCCATCCATCACCGGCATCATCACGTCGCTGATGATCAGGTCGGGCATCTCTTTCTCAAGGATCTGCAACGCTTCAAGCCCGTTATGCGCGGTGATCAAACTGTATTTCTCCTGCAGAAGTCCGTCCAGCAAGGTATGAATCTCCGGCTCATCCTCGACAATCAGAATCTTCTTCTGCCCGTTCCCAAAAGCCTCTATTTTCCTGATCTTCCCGGGGACCATCTCCTCGGGTGCGCCTGCGTCAGGAAGAATATGCTGCCATCGTCCCGACAACGTGACTTCGGTCATCTTTCCTTCCGCCCCCGTTGTTTCCTGTGCGCCGCAAGGAAGGGCCACCCTGAACGTCGTCCATTCATTTTCGATGCTTTTCACATCCAGGGATCCCCGAAGGGCGTTCACCAGACTTTTGGTAAACGCGAGTCCGATGCCGGTCCTGAACTTGTCGGGTTCGGTATGTTCCCGGTCGCCGGGAATAAAAAAGCGCTCAAATAGCCGGTTCAGTTTCTCGCCGGGGATACCTTCGCCGGTGTTGGCCACCGACATCTCCACCTTATCCTTCCCGGGCGTGCTGATCTGAAGGGTGACTTTCCCGCCCTCGGGCGTATATTTAAACGCGTTTGACAATAAGTTAAAAAGGATCTTCTCGATCTTGTCCTGATCAAACCAACCCACGACACTGTGCGGTAACTCAAGCCGGTATTCAATTTTTTTCCGGAGGGCCATTTCATCAAAAAGCTCCGAAATCTGCTCGACCAGGTCAATCAGGTTGAAACGTTCCCTTTTGATCTCCAGATGCAGGTTTTCTGCTTTACGAAACTCCAGCAACTGATGGATTAAAAACAGCAATCGGCTGGTGTTGCGCTGGATCATGGTCACAAATTTTTGATCTTCGCCGCTAAGTCCGGACGAATCGGCCAGCTTCTGGGCCGGCCCGGCAATCAGGGTTAGCGGCGTTTGAAGCTCGTGGGCCACGTTGGTAAAAAAGGTGAGCCGGGTTTGATGGATCTCGTCTTCCCTCCGAAGAAGAAGTTGGTTTTGACGGAGAAGGCTTCTTTTCTTGAGGTAGTTCAGTACCAGCAAGGTCAGGAGAATGCCAAAAAGCGAATAGATCGCCACCGCGTAAGCGGACTGCCAGAACACGGGCCTGATCCTGAAGTTGACCGCCCGTACTTCCTCACTCCAGACGCCGTCACAGTTTGTCCATTTCAACCATAATCCATACTCCCCGGGAGGCACATTGGTGAACGAGATTTCACGTCGTGTGCCGATCTCGTTCCAGTCCTGGTCAAAGTTTTCCAACCGGTAGGCATACCGGCACTTTTCCGTGTTGATATAACTCAGCACCGCCAGCTTGATGTTGAAGAAATTCTGGTTGTGCCTCAACACGATTTCGGGGGGATGAACAGTTTGCTGACCGATAATATGCAGATTGAACACCGACTTGTTCCGGTACTGTTCCCGTATCCCGGAGATCAACAGGGACGGCATATAAGGA
Organism: uncultured Prolixibacteraceae bacterium; assembly: GCA_964486235.1. Classification (GTDB taxonomy): domain Bacteria; phylum Bacteroidota; class Bacteroidia; order Bacteroidales; family Prolixibacteraceae; genus JBCFBK01. Next base: position 3,019 of record CAZANK010000332.1, read on the forward strand.
TACTGTGTGATCGCCGAGGGATCGAAATAATTGAACCCGTTAATCCCTCCCATAAACACCATCCCGTTTCCCGGGTTAAAATAGCTGGCCCCATCAGCAAACTCGTTATTCTGCAAGCCGTCAAACGCCGAATAATTCCGGAATTGCCCGTCCGAAGGCGTTAATCGGGACAAGCCGTCGTTGGTGCTGATCCACAGGTCACCTCGCTGGTCGCTGACGATCCCGTGAATAGTATTGTTCGGCAGTCCGTCGTGGGTTGTGAAATGGTCAAATACGGCTTCGCCGGTCAGGTCGTAGCTGACCAGGCGGTTCAATCCCAGGCTTGTGCCCACCCAGAGGCGATTCTCACGGTCCTGATGAAGACAGAGGATATCATTATTGCTCAGGCTCCGCGGATCGGCGTCATCGGCACGGAAAGCCACGCTCCGCCCGCTTTTTTTGTGAAACAGGTGAAGTCCCCCAAGCCTTGTGCCGAGCCAGAGCAACGAGTCATTTTCGGGGACGATTGCAAAAATCATATTGCTATTGATCGGGCCGGGACGGGATTCTTCGGCCAGGTATCGGCGGTAATCCGACAGGATCAGGTTGTACCCCTGACGCCGGAGCCTGAACCGGACCAATCCGTACCCGTTGGTTCCCAGCCACACCACGCTGTCCGGGTCCTGAAAAATGGCATAGGTCGATTTAAATGCGTCGGTTGCCGGCCTGCCTTTGAGCTCATCCCAGCGAACCAACCGTTCCCGCTTGAGGTCAAACAAGGCGGGCGCATCGTCTGTCCCGATATACAGGATCTGGTCCTGTCCGTAAAACAGCGAAAAAACCGAGTTGTCCATTCCGCTGTTCGCGGCGTGATACGTCCGGTGCGTGTGCGATCTTTTCACGTAACAATCCTTATTCATCCGGATCAGTCCGTTCCCCTTTGTCCCCACCCAGAAAGAACCGTCAGGGGTTTCACAGAAAGCACGGACAATCCCCCCTGCCAGCGCGGGAACCTCCAACGCGGAGCACAGTCCGAAGACCTTATTCTGAGGATAGACCTTAAACAGTCCCTCCCCGTCGGTACCAATCCACGTGATCTGTTCATTCCCTTTATAAACGGCCGATATCTTCCTGTTTTTAAACGAATCAAGCCACGACGGCGGCGCCCCCGGACTTCCCAGCAACCGGTTTCCCCCGGCCATGCTGACCAGTATCCCTTCTCCGGTTTCCCCGAGAATCCGGCTGACCCCCTCCGCCACCGTTCCCAGGATTTCCCGGTCCCTGACCGAATACCGGCACAACCTGTGGTCGCGGAGGAGCAACACCAGTTGCCTGTCGGACGCGACCAGAAAATCGGCGACACCCTGGTATACCGGACTGACATTCTCCAGTGAAACGGTCCTGTCGTCGCGGCAGGCGAGCGTCAGTTCCTCCAGTTCCCCCGAAACGTACTGAACCACCAGGGAATTTGAAGGCAGGAAAGCCATTTTCTGCACCTGCCTGTTTTTCGTTAACGGGGAAAGCAGCCGGATGCTGTCGTTGTGCGCATAGCCTATTCCCCAGTCTTTTGCCGCGCAGAAAACAGTCCCCGAAAGGTTGCGGGCGATGTGGAACTCGTA
>CAZANK010000333.1:0-4610 GCA_964486235.1 uncultured Prolixibacteraceae bacterium
CTGCAACTCGGCGATTTTCATACCCGACGAACTGACCTGCCTTTGCAGCCGGGCGATCAAATCCTTGTTTTTCTCCAGCAGTTCATTGATTGTCCGCAGATCACTGATAATCCGGTTTTTCTCGCCCTGCTGCAACTCACTCCCCCGGTCAGACTGCACCTTGACGATCGACTGGATCACTTTGATGGAGTCCAGGTTTTCCTGGATCTCATTCATGGAGGCGACAAAATCCAAAATGGCCGAATCCCTCCTGAGGACGGCCTGGGTGATACTGTCCTGTTCGAGTTCCATCCGGTCAATCTTTCTCTGCTGACAGGAAGTCATCGAAATCATCACCACGGCTATTCCAATAATCGATCGTTTCATGAAATGAAGAATTAGATTCAACAAAGTTACACCGCTTTTAAATTTCCACGCTATCTTTGCGGTTTTAATTTTGCGACGATTTGGAGTGGGGAGAATTTCGGAAGCTATTTGAGAAAAACGCGACTATCCGGTCCGTTATAAGTCAGGGCAACACGCCCGGTGAAAAGTTTCACCTGCGGGGAGCGGTTGGCTCTTTTCGCGCGATACTTGCGGCAGCACTGTCGGAAAAACGATCAGGGCCTGTCGTATCCATTCTAAACGACAAAGAAGAAGCCGCCTATTTTTATGACGACCTGATCAATCTTCATACGGGATCGCCGGTCTTTTTTTTCCCGGCTTCGTACAAACGGTCTGCCCGCTTTGACCTGCCGGAACAGGAAAATGTGATTCTTCGGGCGGAGGTATTAAACCAACTGCAACAGCAAATTCCCGTCAGCATCGTGACTTACCCGGAAGCGCTGGTCGAGAAGGTGATCACCGGTGAAGCGCTGACCTCAAACAGTTTTCAGATCAACAAAGGCGACCGGCTCTCCATTGCGTTTTTGAATGAGGTTTTGTATGAATACGGATTTGAGCGGGTCGATTTTGTAGCAGAGGCCGGTCAGTATTCGATCCGGGGGAGTATCGTCGACGTTTACTCTTTCTCGGGCGAAGACCCTTACCGGATTGATTTTTTTGGCGACAGGATCGATACCATCCGCGTCTTCCATATTGCCGATCAGATTTCAGTGACCCGGATTGACCACATGGTCATCATCCCCGACATCCAGAGCGGGTTGAAAGGAGAAAAACGGGATAATTTCCTGAACGTTCTGCCCCGGACCAGCTCGATCATGCTTGGGGACGTCCGGTTGATCGCAGACCTGATCAGTCAGGTCAGCAGTGAAATCCCTGACCGGGAAGGGAATCCGTTGAAGCAGGTGATCACCGGGGATGAGTTTTTGGAGGCGCTTCAAGAACTGACCTGTCTGGAAGCTGGTTCTTCGGCCTGGTATACAACGGCCTCCCGGTTCGACTTTTCGACGTCTCCCCAACCTGCGTTCCATAAAAACTTTCAGCTTCTCGCAGAAAATCTGGTGGATAACGTCCGCAAAGGCTACCGGAATTTTATTCTTTCATCGAACGACAAGCAACTTGAACGGCTTCGCGCCATTTTTGAAGATCAGGGGTTGGATGTCCGGTTCACCGGGCTGGACTTCACGTTGCACGAGGGCTTTATCGACCATGAACTGAAAATATGCTGCTATACGGACCATCAGATCTTTGAACGGTATCACCGGTTCAGGACCGGGAGCCGCCGCGAACAAAAAGAAAGCCTGACGCTGAAGGAACTGAACACGCTGCACCCCGGCGATTATGTCGTGCACATCGACCATGGTATCGGAAAATTCGCCGGCCTTGTCAAAACCGAGTTAAATGGCCGGATCCAGGAAGCGATCCGGTTAGTTTACCGCGACAGCGATGTCCTTTTGGTCAACATCCACTCGCTTCACCGGATCACCAAATACAAAGGGAAAGACGGGATTGAGCCGAAGATCAACAAGTTGGGAAGCGGCGCCTGGCAGAAACTGAAAGAAAAAACAAAGAGCAAGGTAAAAGATATTGCCCGTGAACTTATTGCCCTGTATGCCCTGCGAAAGCAGGAAAAAGGATTTGCCTTTTCGCCCGACTCCTACCTTCAGAAAGAACTGGAAGCCTCCTTTATTTTTGAGGACACCCCCGATCAAATGAAAGCCACTCAGTCTGTCAAGGAAGACATGGAGCGGAATATCCCCATGGACCGGCTCGTGTGCGGCGATGTCGGATTCGGGAAAACAGAAGTCGCGATCCGGGCTGCCTTTAAAGCGGTGACCGATGGCAAGCAGGTTGCCGTACTTGTTCCGACCACGATCCTTGCCCTTCAGCATTTCCGCACATTCACCGACCGTTTAAAAGACTTCCCGGTGAACATCGACTACATCAGCCGACTTCGGCAGCCGGCCGACATCCGGAATGCCCTGCACAACCTGAAGGAGGGAAAGGTCGATATCCTGATCGGGACACACCGGCTGATCGGGAAAGATGTAAAGTTTAAGGACCTGGGACTGCTGATCGTGGATGAAGAACAAAAATTCGGCGTATCGGTCAAGGAAAAGCTGAAACAACTGAAGGTGAATGTAGACACGCTCACCCTCACCGCCACCCCCATTCCCAGAACGCTCCAGTTTTCGCTGATGGGCGCCCGGGATTTGTCGATCATCCAGACACCGCCGCCCAACCGTTATCCGATTATCACCGAATTACACGGATTTCATGAAGAGATTATCCGGGATGCCGTGACCTATGAACTGGCAAGGAACGGACAGGTCTTTTTCATTCATAACCGGGTACAGAACATCTATGCCGTGGAAGATACGGTCCGGCGCATCGTGCCAAAGGCAAAAACCATCGTGGCGCACGGGCAAATGGAAGGGAAGAAACTGGAGAAGATCATGCTTGACTTCATCAACGGGGAGTATGATATCCTGATCGCGACAACCATCATCGAATCAGGTCTTGATATTCCCAATGTCAACACCATGATCATCAACCATGCTGAAAACTTCGGCTTAAGCGACCTGCACCAGCTCCGCGGGAGAGTAGGCCGTTCGAACAGGAAAGCCTTTTGTTACCTGATCGCACCGCCCTTATCGGCCATCAGTCCGGAGGCAAGGCGACGACTACAGGCCATTGAAGAATTCTCCGACCTGGGGAGCGGGTTTAACATTGCCATGAGAGACCTCGATATCCGCGGGGCAGGCAATCTGCTCGGCGCTGAGCAGAGCGGATTTATCGCCGATATCGGTTTCGAAACCTACCACCGCATCCTCAATGAAGCCATCCGCGAACTTAAGCAGGACGAATACCAGGAACTGTTTAAAGATGAAGAAGATGCAGGAAAACCATCCGGACCAATGCCGTTTGTCCACGACTGCCAGATCGAAACGGACATGGAACTGCTGTTTCCTGATCCGTATATTCAAAGCACCTCCGAACGCATGTTGCTTTACCGCGAGCTGGATAACCTCCAGACAGAAGAAAACCTTCATCAGTTTGAAATCGGCTTAAACGACCGTTTCGGTCCGCTTCCCGCCCCGGCAAGGGAGTTGCTCGGGGTAGTCAGGTTAAGGTGGATCGCCATTGACCTGGGCATGGAACGGATCATCCTGAAAAATAAAAAGATGATCTGCTATTTCATTTCCGACGCCAAATCCCCTTATTACCAGTCTCCGGTTTTCACGGGTATCCTTCACTTCATCCAAAAAAATGGCGGCAAGTGCCGCATGAAAGAAAAAGAAGGAAAACTGAGCCTCCGCTTTGATCCGGTCGAAACCATCGCCGCGGCCAAAACCCTGCTGCACGAGATCAGTCAAACCAGTTCATAAAAGGAAAGGCAGTCCCCTGACTGCCTTTTCCGTCCCGGTTACCCGGAAAACTAACCTAAACCAACTAAACCTATTTTTCAATTCCACTTTGGTACGATGGAAATGATCATTATCCTGAACGGGACAAATATATCAAAAATTCAGATACAAACTTAGCGCCCCCGGTTCAATATTTTGCGCAACATTTTGCAATCGATAATTAAATGAATAATTTTGGCGAAATGGCCATTAACAATCATCGCTATGGATTTACCAAAGAAATTAACTTCAAATAACCCGCTGTTTTGCAGGATTTATCATAAACCTAACAACCTGGCCCATCTTGATGTCCTGACAAAGTATGAGAAGATCCCTACCGATATTTACGAAGAATCGGAGGTCGCATCTGCGCTGGCAGCAAGAGAGATCGCGATGGAAATCAGGGAGAAACAGCGGCTGGGGAAATACTGTGTGCTGGGTCTCCTTACCGGCTCCACGCCTCTTGGTGTATACAAGGAACTGATCAGGATGCACCGGCAGGAAGCACTCTCCTTCAAACATGTCGTCACCTTCAATCTGGATGAGTATTATCCGGTCGTTCAGGGGTCCACCTATTCGTACCGCGCTTACATGTACAAACATTTCTTTGATCACGTTGATATATTACCGGAACATATCCACATACCCAGGGGTGACCTGCCCATCAGCGAGCTTTACCAGTTTTGTAGGGAATATGACAAAAAAATCCAGGAATTGGGAGGGATCGACATCCAGTTGCTGGGAATCGGCAGGACCGGGCTGATCGGGTTTAATGAACCTGGCTCACAACTGAACTCCAAAACCCGTCTGGTTCTGATGGAC
>CAZANK010000334.1:0-4580 GCA_964486235.1 uncultured Prolixibacteraceae bacterium
ATATGGCAGGAATCCGTCCGGACAGATCGGGACCCGGATTTAAGGTGATCCGGTTCGACCCTATGTTTACCGGCAATTTATCGCATGCGGAGGCTACCGTCGAGTCTGCTTATGGCCGGATTCTGAGCAGTTGGGAAAATCAGGCGGATGAATTTGTCTGGACGATCCGGATTCCCGTAAACTCGTCGGGACTGGTTTCACTGCCTCAGAACAGTCAGATTCGCATTAACGGTACAAAAAGAATTGAAACAGAATACCCGATAATTAGCAGAACAGACGGAAAGATGCTTTGTCATTTTCCATCCGGCAATTTCCGGATCTGCATAAAACACAAATAGTACACATGAAACGAGCCATTAAAGTATTAGCTTTCATCCAAGTGAATGATTATTTTGGCGAGTTCCATGCGTTGAACTTGCTTTACGAAGAGGTGACGACAATACGCAAATTGTAGTTGGTTAATTTGAAAATATAAACGTATGAAACGAAAACTCCATTTGATGATCTTTCTGTTGGCCTGGATGATTTTCCCCGCGGCAGCGCAATTACCTCCCGTATTTGATGAAACCGCCGGCAAGCTGGCCCGTTCGTCTGCCCTCACCAGGACCTTTCTGACGCCGGCGCGGGTCGTCGGGCTAGCGGATACAAGCGGGAAAGAGGTTCAGAACGCTCAGTCAATCCTGAACAAAGGGACCGGACAGGCAGACCTCAATCAGGGGAAATACCTGACGCTGGTGAGTACTGCAAACCATCAACCTGGCATCATCCTGGACTTTGGGAAAGAAATTCACGGCGGGATCGAGATTGTGACCACCATCAGCAATGCCAATCCGGCGGGAAGGATCCGGATCCGTTTGGGTGAGTCGGTGAGTGAAACGATGAGTGATGCCGGGAAAACCACGGCCACGAACGACCATGCCATGCGCGATTTTGTGGTGACGCTGCCCTGGTTGGGACGCCTCGAAGTGGGCGAGTCGGGCTTCCGGTTTGTCCGGATTGACCTGGTTGATCCGGATACCAAACTGGAGATCAAAGAGATCAACGCCGTTTTTACGTACCGCGATATTCCTTACCTGGGGTCGTTCCGCTGCAACGACGAACGGCTCAACCGGATATGGATGACCGGCGCCTACACGGTCCACCTGAACATGCAAAACTACCTGTGGGACGGCATTAAACGTGACCGGCTGGTATGGCTGGGCGACATGCATCCGGAGGTGATGACGGTCAATTCGGTGTTCGGCTACAATGAAGTGGTGCCGAAAAGCCTTGATCTGGCCCGCGATCTGACGCCGCTGCCCAACTGGATGAACGGGATCAGTTCCTATTCGATGTGGTGGATACTGATCCACCGCGACTGGTACTACTACCAGGGTGACCTGGACTATCTGAAGCAGCAGCGCGAATACCTAAACGGGTTGCTGCGTCTGTTGGCTTCGAAGATCGATGCCGGCGGAAAGGAAATCCTCGACGGGAATCGCTTCCTCGATTGGCCTTCAAGCGAAAACCAGCAGGCCGTTCATGCAGGATTGCAGTCGCTGATGATGATGACCTTTGATGCCGGAGCCGAACTTTGCACGGTCCTTCAGGATCAGGAGATGGCCCGATTCTGCGGGGAAACCGCCGAAAAACTGAGAAAGCATATTCCGGGAATGGCCGGCTCCAAACAGGCGGCAGCCTTGCTGGCGATGTCGGGACTGGTTTCGCCCGAAAAGGCAAATTCGGAAATGTTGGCTCAAAAGGGCGCACATGGTATGTCTACCTTTTACGGCTATTACATGCTCAATGCCCGCGCCATTGCCGGCGATTACCAGGGAGCACTGGATAACATCCGGGAATACTGGGGAGGTATGCTCAATCTGGGGGCAACCACATTCTGGGAGGACTTCGATATCGACTGGATGAAAAATGCGGCACGTATCGACGAACTGGTACCCCAGGGAAAAACCGATGTACATGGCGCCTACGGCAATTACTGCTACAAGGGTTATCGCCATAGCCTGTGTCATGGATGGGCTTCAGGTCCCACCTCCTGGCTGACGCAGTATGTGCTGGGAGTCAACGTGCTGGAGCCGGGTTGCCGGAAGATCAGCATCGAACCCCATCTGGGCGACCTGGAATGGGTAAAGGGGACCTTCCCGACGCCGCACGGCCTCGTGAAAATCGAACACCGGAAAATGGACAACGGAAAAATCAAGACAACCCTCAGTGGTCCCAAAGAAGTCAAAATTAATTGATCCCCGGTATGGCGACCACCGAAGCAGGAGTGTATGAATTCTTCAGCAAAAGAGAGGGTTTGTGTACCCATTCCCTGGCATCAGTAAGCGTTGTATTATTGTGAATCTACAGGTCGACGCGATCAATAAAATGACAGGTATACATGAGAGTGGATTTTCTTTTTGGCAGTCAGGACGTTACACACAGTTGTTTTACAGGATGTTTTCAATTGGGCCCGCACTGCGGGCCCAATTGGGCACGTTAAAAAACTGTCCCTGTCTGTTGATAAATACTTCCGGGGATTAGCCCGATTTGCGTCACATCCTCATCAATCGATTTCAAAGCATAAAAAAAACCTTTGTTTTTATATTTTTCAGTTCTGTTATTCACTATCTTAGCAAAACGAAGGAAAATGTGAAACCCGGTTCATTTCAGGAGCATGTTATCCGACGTTTGTCAACTGGCCTTTTTCTAAAACCCGGTAAAATCATTTTTATGGTTTTAACTTTAACAAAAATACAACACAGGGGGGCATACCGCATTGGTATCTCTTTTCCGTATTCTGTTGAGGTAAACCAAAAACTGAAATCACTGGGGGCAGTATACAGCGCCACCCATCGTTGCTGGTACATGGACTATCAGGCAGCCAATTACAAATTGCTGCAATCAAATTTTGACGAACTGGTCATTGAAAAACCAAAACCCGAGCATACAAAAGCAGACTTGGTGGCCGGCCCTGCGGGCCGTGACCTTCCACCCATAGTTGCCCCGGAAAAAAAGATACCGGCGGCAACGAAACTCCCTGAAAAGACAGAAGAAAAGTCAATTAAGGGACATAAAGCGGACATCGTCCCGCTTGCACAAAAACTGCGTTTGCAATTGTTCGAAAACATTGGAAAATACTGGGTATTCAGCATGAATTACCATTTTGTCGCGAGCAAAGAACTGCTGGCCGTGAAAGGAGTTTACTGGAACAAACAGCAAAAAGTTTACATGGCAATGAGAAACCGGGCCGTGAAAGAAAAAGTTGAAAAAATACTCCAGGCGGCAGGGTTTTTCCCGACCGATTATCTTGAAAAAGAAAAACCAGTTAAGGGAGGCACGGTTTTAATTGTAAAGCCGCACATTGAAGATAACCAATGGATGCAGGTTTTTATTCCCCCGGTATTTATGCTAAGGGAGAAAATAAAGCGATTTGCCATGTCGAGGTATAGTGTGCCTCACGGGTGCTACCTTTTACCGGCATCGCCCGATGTGTATAAAGCGTTGGTCGTTCATTACGAAGCAGAAAAAGTTATTCTCAAAAACCAGCTTCCGGCGGGTTACCTGAAAAAAGGGAATATGCCCAACCGGAAGAAGTTTCTTTTGCAAAAAGCCAAAAACCAGGTACTGGAAAAAGTTCCAGAAACTGCCCGTGGATTTGTAGTTTCGATGATGGACGCCATGCTGGCCAACAACCTGAGCGATTCCACCATCCGGAATTACGGGAATGCATTTTGCAGGTTTATGGGCGATAACGATTACCGAGACCCTGCCTCGTTTGAGTACAAACAAATTGTGAAATACCTGGGAGGGTTAATGGGGAAAGGCCTCTCGTCCACCACAGGCCACACGTTGGTCAATGCACTGAATTATTATTACCGGCATGTTGAGAATAACCGGAATTTTGAGTTTAAGTTACCACGGCCTAAAAAAGAAAAAAAACTGAGAGTGGTATTTACCCCCGAAGAATGTGCCGCTATTTTTACGGCTATTGACAACCCGAAACACAAACTTGCGCTGATGATTGCTTACGGCGCGGGGCTGAGGGTAAAGGAGGTGGTTACTTTGAAGTGGGGCGATATATTACCGGCAGAACAAAAAATCCACGTGAAAAACGGCAAGGGCAAAAAAGACCGGATCGTGATGCTGCCTTATTCTGTTTTAGCCATGCTTGAAAATTACAGGGCGCTATACCCGGGTAAGGATTATGTTTTTGAGGGCCAGTTTGCCGGGGCCCATTACAGTACAGGAAGCGTGCAAAAGGTCATGGCTGTTGCCATGGAGAAAAGCGGTTTAGCAAAAAAAGGGAGCGTGCATAATTTGAGGCACAGCTTTGCCACGCATTTGCTTGAAGCGGGCACCGATATCAGGTACATTCAGCAGTTGCTTGGCCATTCGAGCATAAAAACCACGATGGTATACACCCATGTAAGTAACAAAGCCATTAACCAGATACAAAGTCCGTTAGACCGGATGTTTGGAAATCCGGCAATTAAAACAGATAGGAAGAATGACAAAAATCTATAATAACTTCGTGCTATTACATAGTTAGGCAACATTAAAAAAGACACTGCGGAATGACTAATAAAATGGATGAAAAG
>CAZANK010000335.1:0-4568 GCA_964486235.1 uncultured Prolixibacteraceae bacterium
AAAAGCCTGATCTCGGAGGCAAAAGGGTTTAAGTTCAGGGTGCTGAATGACCCGGATGGAGGTGATGCCGCCACGATTTGTACCGTTATTTTTGATACCCGCGAAAAGGCGGTGAACATATCGAAGGCGCTGGGGTCGAAAACAGTCGACCAGAGCGGATGGCATGTGTATGCCAATATGGAGCACGTCTTGAAGTATCTTAAGGAGGCCGGACAGCCGCATACCAAAGGATCCTATCCGCGGACTGATGATATTTTGAGCCGGGCGATGAATATCAGTGTCGGCGTGGTTGACGGGGGACTTGGCGCAGGCTGGGGGATAAACATCAATTCCACAGATGCCGGAATTGAAGCGGCGGCAAAACAGTTTAACGAAGTCTGCAGGATGTATGAGTCGCTGTGACACTGTTTACCCAAGGTGCAGTATTTTTTGGAACCTTGAAGTCAAGAAGGAGATTTCTGATTTGCCAATAAAACAAAAGCCCTTGAAATCGTCAAGGGCTTACAAGAAAAGTTCTTCGTATCACTTTCGTACATTATAGTATCATTTCGTATCAATATGGAAGCGATACCCAACGCTCTCCACGCGAAAAATCAATTTTGACATTAATTCAAAATTATTCAGGCATAAAATCAAGTGACATTGCGACAAAGCTTGCAATTCCAAAACCGACCGTAAAACGCTTATTGAAGGGACTGAAAGAGAAAGGACTAATCGAAGCCTACGGAACAGGGCGAAGCATAGCATATTCAGCAAAATGACGAGCATGAGACTGTAAACAATGTATTTTCAGCAGAATGTTCGTTTTTTTTATTCGTTTTATTTTTATATTTCTTGATATCATTCCAATTGTAGCGTGATATCAAGAAGTTATTCGGGATCTTACATAGTTACTGACAAGTGGGAATCAGGCACATATCACGAAATTTTATATCTTTGCTGCAACAAAAGTGATAAAATGAGAAGGAACTTAATCATAGATAGAATTAGAAAATCAATTCATGGCAAAGACCCTAATGCAGAGGCGTTTCTTTTTGGTTCCCGTGCACGTGGAGATTACCGGAAAGATTCAGATTGGGATATTCTTATTTTGGTAGATAGTGATAAGGTTACTAATGAAATAGAGGATAACTTTCGAGATGGCTTATACAATATAGAGCTTGATTCAGGACAAATAATATCAACTTTTATTTATTCAAAAAAATACTGGAAAAGTAGTTTAGTTTATTCTCCTTTATTTAAAAATGTGATTAAGGAGGGTGTTCGGTTATGATTGTCGAAAACCGTGATGATTATATCAATTACAGATTTCAGAGAGCTATCGAATCCTTTGACGAAGCGTTGATTTTAGCTGAAAACAAAAGATGGAATGCTGTCGTAAATAGACTGTATTATTCAAGTTTTTACGGTGTTATAGCCCTATTGCTTAAAAATAACATTGAGACTAATACACACGACGGAGCAAGGACCCAATTTGGACTTTGCTTTATAAAAACTGGAAAGATCGAAAAGAAATACGGAAAACTATTTTCAAAATTATTTGATTATCGGCAAAAGGGTGACTACGGAGACATGTATGATTATGATGAAACAATAGTTAGCCCATTGATCAGTCAAGTTAAGGATTTCATTGCAGAATTACAGAAAAAAGTTGCTGAAATCACCTACCGGTAATAAATAGGACTTTGAGCGGCCTGCAAGACCGGGCGACGAGTCGGTGTTGAACTACACCCGCCGGACTCATGCAGAAAAACCGACCAGCAACCTTGATACCAATAGAATTAAAAGAAAGTAAATACTCATTATGGGTAAGCCGAATTATGATGAGAATAGAAAAAATTATTGAAAACAAGAAACAGTTCCTTGACTTATTGTTGTTGGCGGACGAGCAGGAAAATATGATTGACAAGTATTTGCCGGGTGGAGATTTGTTTGCTTTATATGACGGTGATTTGAAAAGTGTTTGCGTTGTAGTGCCGATAAATAAGGAAACTTGCGAGTTGAAGAACATAGCGACATACGAGAAATATCAAGGCAAAGGGTACGGTAGGGCATTGATTAACTTCATTTCTGATTTCTACAAAAACGACTGCAAAATAATGCTTGTCGGGACAGGCGAAACACCGGGAATATTGTCGTTTTATGAAGGTTGTGGATTTGAAAAGTCACATCGGGTAAAGAATTTTTTTCCAGATAATTACGACCACCCAATGTTTGATGGCGACATTCAACTTATTGATATGGTTTATCTTAAAAAGGACTTATAGGAAAACAAGATTGTATTTGGCCCGTTTTGGTATCTCGATTCGGCAAACTTTACCAATCCTGTTAAGCACGCCGATACGCTTTCAAAAATCGGGATTGAACCCGCGGCGATGAGGAATTTGTTCAGGCTTTCAAAAACAAGTATTCCGAACCCATGCCACCCAGTTGGATGATGCTCGAAGTTTCATCTTTTGGTACATTGTCGAGCCTTTACAGTTATTTGCAACCCACAAAATACACTCATATTCATTTTAATTTACAGGTCAATTGTTCCGCGCTGCAACTTGCCGTTTGGCGTGCGGGGCAGTTTGGCGAAAAAGCGGATTTGCCGGGGGCGTTCATACCGACCAAGGTGTCTCCGGCAAATTTCGTTTAGCGCGGGGATCGCTTCCGGATCTTCATTTCCTTCAACCACCAGCACGATTTGTTGGCCCAGTTTTTCATCAGGAAGGGAAGAGATCACAAAGGGTTGCGCGATTGACTTTTCAAGCTTCTGCTCAATCTGCTCGGGCGAAAACTTCATTCCGCCGGAAATGATCACATGGTCGGCCCTCCCCAGTATCCGGAAAGTCCTGTTGTCTTTCAGTTCAGCCAGGTCGTTGGTCTGCAGGTATTCGTTGTCCAGTCCCGGAACATGCACCCTCAGGCAGCCTTCGGGTGACAGGCTCACGCGGATCCCTTCCAGGCAGTGATAATCACCGTCGGCCCCTTCACCGTTGATTTTTTGGATCGCGATATGCGTGGCGGTTTCGGTCATGCCATAGCTGGAGTAGCTTTCGGTCGAAAGCGGCCGGAGCCTTTCCCGGAGTGCGGCGGGGATACTTCCCCCGCCAAGGAGGAGTTTTTGGAGGTGCTGCAGCCTGCTGACGCCATCTTCGCTATCCAGTATTTTGGAAACCTGGTTTGTCACCATGGCCGAAAACTGAAATGGCTTCTCCTGAAGCATACTGAAATCGGACGACGGATCCGTCACGTGCAGGTCAAGTTTTCCGATCAATGCCCGGACAATCATCAGCTTCCCGGCGATGTAGCGCGAAGGCAGGCAATGCAGCACCCGGTCGCCTTCCGCCAACCTGAAATAATGCAGGGTCCGGCGGGCGCTTGCGGCCACAAATTCTTTCGACAACCGGATCGTCTTTGGCTTGCCGGTACTTCCCGAGGTTTTCACCACGATCGAATCGTCGCCGGTGTACCATTCCGACAGGAAGTCCAGCCATTCCTTTTTCCATCCGCTTTTTCCGGTGCGGCTTTCAAGGATGGACCTGACAGGGGTGCGCCTGCCATGAAGAAGAATATGGGATGGGAAAATTGTCATAGGTGCAGTTTATTGCCGAATTTCCAGTCTTCCGGTCTTCCGTCTCCGGTTTCCGGTCTCCAAATTAGTCTTGCGTCTCGCGTCTGATTTCTCATTACTCGCCACTCATGACGCTAAACTCCTTCAAAGGATCAAACCAGAGTTCTTCTCCGCGCATTTCGAGCGGGGAGTCGAAGTTGTTCCTGAACAATTGTCCGGTTCCCAATCCCTGATGGGTGCTGACCTGTTTGGTAAACGTCCATTGCGCGATGGCATTCAGTCCGACGTTAGACTCCAGGTAGGAGGTAATCCACCAGCCGATTGACCGTTGCCCGGACAGCTCGATCCATTCATCACAACCGGAAAACCCGCCGTGCAGGCTTGGTTTCAGCACCAGGAACTGCGGACGGATGGTGTCGAGCAGGTCTTCCTTTTCTTCCGGCGTGTTCACCCCGATGAGTTCTTCATCCAAAGCGATGGGGACCGGGGTCTCAGCGCACAGCCGTGCCATCTGTTCCCAATTTCCCGCAGCAATGGGTTGCTCGATGGAATGAATCTCAAAAGGTGCCAGTCGTTGCAGCCGGGATAACGCATCGTCCGGGTTAAAAGCACCGTTGGCATCGACCCGGAGGGTGAGCGCTTCCGGACGGCGTCCTGCCCGGAGAATTTTCAATAACTCCAGCTCCTCGTCAACATGAAGAGCCCCGATTTTTAGCTTGATACACCGGAAACCCACGTCCAGTTTCCGACGGATTTGCCGTTCCTGTTCCTCCCTGTTCCCCATCCAGATCAGTCCGTTGACCGGAATGCCTTGTTGCCCCTCCGTGAAGGAAGAGGGAAACAGGATCCGGGTTCCTCCCTGCTGAAGATCGAGCCAGGCCATTTCGAGTGCAAAACGGACCGAAGGTACCTCGCGAAGTAGCTCCGGGCGACCGGTAAATAATTTCGGTGCAGCAGTGATCTCCGTTAGAAAGTGTTCCACCTGTTCCGGAGTTTCCCGGCTTAACCC
>CAZANK010000336.1:0-4565 GCA_964486235.1 uncultured Prolixibacteraceae bacterium
ATCAAATCACCGACGGGCATCTCCCAGGCGGGGGATCAGGATGAACGTAGTCCGACAGTGAAGAAGCTAAATAAACTGCTAAAAAATACTGAAAAGTTCGGAATGAAAAAACATGGCTGCAAATTTGGCTGCAAAATATAAACTAAAAAAATCGCAATCAACTGAAATTCAGTTTATTGCGATTTTCTTTTGTAGCGGGGGCCAGACTCGAACTGACGACCTTTGGGTTATGAGCCCAACGAGCTACCAACTGCTCCACCCCGCAATATATTTTTAATTCATTTTCTTTTCCGGACGGCACTTTTGCCGTATTGCGGTTGCAAAGATAAATCAAAAATTGATGAAAAGCAAATCTTTTTAATGAAAAGATTAACGCTTTCCAACCGGTTGTTCCAGTCCGAAACGGTGTGCCACGACACTGATGTAAAACAACTGGAATGCGTGGTAGATCATGATCGGCACCAGGAACAAACTGACATACGGCGTTCCGGAAAACAGGACACTTGAAAACACCGATCCATGGACAAGCGATTTCTTGGAGGCGCAAAACAAGACCGTAATCCCGTCTTCGCGGTTAAAGCGCATCTGTCTGACGAGAAGCCGCGTCAGTTCATAGACCAGGAAAAACAGGCTGATGACACTACCGCCAAGGATAAGCAGTTCGTGTACGCCGATGCGGCCAAAAATCCCCTCCCTGAACGAGTCACTGAAACTGTTGTAGACGATGGCCAGGATCACCGACCGGTCAAACCAGCCGATGAAATGGCTGTTCCTCCCGGCCCAGGGACCCAGGAACCGGTGCGCTGCCATCCCGGCACAGACAGGCAGCAGTATCCGTGTCACTAAATCCCCCAACGCCTCAGCAAAAGAGAAGGCCTCGCCCTGATGTTCCATGAAAAAACCGATCCATACCGGGGTGATCAGGATACCTAAAAGCCCTGAAATACTGGCATTGAAGATCGCGCCGGGAACGTTTCCCCGGGCAATGGAAACCATGACCACCGAGGAAGATACCGTTGAAGGCAGGGCAGCCAGAAAAAAGACGGCCAGCCACAACAACTCATATTCCGTGCCGGCCAATAACGGACGAAAAAGGATAACAATCACGGGAAATGCCACAAAGGTCATCCCCTGAATCGTGGCATGAACGCGCCAGTTGCTCAGGTCGCGCAGGAATTCCCCGGGACGCAGCTTTACCCCGTAAAAGAAAAAAAGAAGCATGATGCCATAATGGATAATGGTCTTGAGTTCAACCCTGCTCCCCCGGGAACCGATACCCGGAACAAGATAAGCCAGCAGGATCATCAGCGCGATCAAGATGATGAACCAGTCGGGCCGAAAACGCTTCATAACGTCACTTTTTGTTGAATAATATCACCATTAATTGATCTTCAGGACGTTTCCTGTCCTCAAAACCTCGTGACGCGAGATGCCGTTCACTTCACACAACCTGTTGATGGTAGTCCGGTATCTGCGTGCGATCGTCCACAGATTATCGCCCCTGCAGATGATATGTTCGCCCGCTCCCTCCGTACTGGCCATCATGGCCCGCCCGGCTGTTTTCCTCTTAAAATTCGCGGGGTCGGTTTCAAACTGGTGGTTCTTGTAATAAATTTTACTGCTGTTTAACGCGAACGTTTCCAAGTCGATATACTTCCCGGAATCGAAAGGCTCTCCCAAAAAACGGGTTTCAAAGTGAAGATGATCGGTCGTAGCCCGTCCGGTTCTTCCGCCCAACCCAACAACGTCGCCTGCCTGAAGCGTGTCATTGACGTTGACGGCTATTGATTTCAAATGGGCATAGATGGTCTCAAGACCGTTCTTATGGCGCACCAACACCAAATTGCCGTACCCGCTGAAGCGTTTCGCCAGCCTTACCCGTCCGTCAAATGCGCAACGGACGGTATCTCCCGAATTCAGTTTAAAATCGGTACCGGTATGAATGCGTCCTCCCCGTCGTCCGAATTTTGAGATCACTTTCCCTTTCACGGGAGGACAAAAAGGATTGTCCGACCGTCCGATCAGGATGATTGCTACCGTATCGTCCCTGTCGGGAAGCATATCCTGGGCATACCGGATCTGCGTCGTACTCCAGTTGTCCTTATAGTAAACCTCATCGCCTGTTTTCAGCGAATCGGCCGATAATTCTTCTGCAATGCTGATGGCATCAAGGTCAACCGGCGTAAAACAGAAGGGAACATGAACCTGGATATTATCGCATAATTTTGGCTGTGTGTACACCTTTACACAAAAAAGTAAACAAATAATCAGCGTGATGTAACGCACCATCCGTAGCAAAAATTTGGGTTTTTTATTCCTTTGATTTTTGAACCAGGCTACGAAGTTAATTTTTTCGTGAATTATTTTCGCATATTTGACCAAAAAAGCGCACAGTTTTGACACGCTGAAATGCCTTTTTAAGCATTTGCGTTATGAAACGTGAAGGACCCCATTTCTGCAAATGATGTTTTTTGCCTGCCTCGTTGATGCAGTCGGCAACACGAACCTCTTTCTGGAGATGCTGTATTTTCCACCATGTAGACCAACATTAATAGAAGATCAATTTTTCGTTAATTCGTTTAGTTCTTAACTTACCGAACCAAAAATCATCTATCTTTGTGCAAAAAAAGAGATGGAAGAATCCGAACGCATACAAAAACAAAAAGAGCTGATCGAATACATTGGTATCCAGAGCGAGCGGGATGGTTATCAACCGGCAGCGGCCCGCATCCTGGGCATGTTGATGGTCATGGATCAGGAAGAATACACCTTCGAGGAAATTGTCCAGGAAATGAAACTGAGCAAAAGCTCCGTGAGTACGGCGTTGAATACCCTGGAACTGAGGGGTGTCATTGAATATGTTACCTACCCCGGCGACCGGAAAAGGTATTTCAGGTTTATCTCAAGAGACATTGAAGGTATCCTTTCGGAGGTGGAAAGCAAAATGAGAAAGAACCGGGAAACCCTTCTGCAGATCATCGATCTGAAAAAAGATCCGAATTCGCGGAATGCGGTTTTTTTAAAGCATATCTCGGAAGGAATGGCGTTTTTCCTTCATAAGTTAAAAGACTTTAAAGCAGAATACAGACACGAAAGTTCCCGATGAGTGAACGCGAACTGTTTTTGAAGTTCCTGTTCCGGATCATCAACGATGGAGGGACAAGGAAACCGGAGACCGGAAAGACCCAAGCCTTCCGTATCCGGGATACTTTCGCATAGCAACAAATTTTTTTGACCATACAGTTCTACTAATTCCGAACCAAACAGATGCTACAAAACAAATTACTAAAAATGAAACCATTGACGATCCTGATGTTGCTTGTGCTGCTGATCGCGCCGGCAAGAGGAAAGAGCCAGCAACAATATGATTTGCAAGCATTGCTGAAACACGCGGTTGAACACAGCCACACGATCAAAAAAGCATCCCTGCAGCAAGCCGAGAGCGGTTCAAAAGTAAAAGAGGTCACCGCCAACGGACTTCCGCAGGTTGAAGGAAGTATATCGTACAGCCGCATGGGGTTGCCGGAAATCAACATTTCGGAGGAAATGCTGGAGGCTTTACCGGAGGAAATTTCTCCACTGTTAAGCGGTTTGTCTGACATCAATGCTTTTCATACCAGTTCGGCAGGCGTGACCATCAGTCAGTTGCTGTACAGCAAATCGTATCTCACCGGCGTAAAACAGGCAAAAAAAGCAGAAGACCTTTACCGGATCCTGCTCCAAAAAACAGAAGAAGACGTGATTCATGAAGTCGCCTCCAACTATTACCAGGCGCTGATGAATTACTCGAACCTGGAGACACTGAACAGGAATATTGAAAACCTGGAGAGGCTCCATGATATCCTGAAACTTCAGTATGAAAATGACTTCGTGAAGCAGACCGATGTGAGCCGGCTGAAGGTCACCGTCACCAACCTGAAAACCCAGCGAAAGACCCTTCAAAACGGCATTCAGGTTCAGGAGCGGGTGTTGAAGATACTTACCGGGATCCCGGCGGAAACCAGCATGTTGCTCGACACGGCTGTCCTTCGCACGATGGACTACCGGCAACCGGCAATCACCGATTATAGTCCTGAGTTGTTGCCGGAATACCAGGCCCTGCAAAAGCAGACCGAGTTAGCCGGACTTCAGATCGAATCGAGTAAGGCTGCTTTTCATCCCAACCTGGCGGCCTACGGGCAATTCACCTATTCCAGCTACGCCACCGAATTCAAATTCGACGATTTTTCCAATATGAATACCATTGGATTGAAGGCCACCATCCCGATTTTTAGCTCGGGAATGCGGAAACAGCAGCTTCGGCAATCGCAGTTAAAACTTCAGCAGAGTCAGGAAGACTTTGACCTGACCACAAAATACCTCGAAACCGGCTATCAGAATGCCGTGAATTCACTCTATTCCGCCTGGTCGAATCTTCAGGATCAGCAGGAGAACAAGGAACTGGCCAACGAGGTCTACGGACAGGTCAAGCTTCAGTTCAACGAGGGAATGGCCTCGCTGACCGATCTTTTAAATGTCGAGTCGTCGCTGCTTGAAGCAGAAAGCCTGTTCAACCAGCAGCTTTT
>CAZANK010000337.1:0-4557 GCA_964486235.1 uncultured Prolixibacteraceae bacterium
GGTCAAAAGGCCGCTCGCGAGAATGGTCCCTCCGATGATCCGGGCAAATTCGACCTGCGGAAACACAACAGGTGAAGGGATGAATAGCGCGGCATACATGACTGCAAAAAAGTAATTCCGGTAATGGAAAAACAAGTTTCCTAATTTGACAAGCATCTTCTTGATTATTAATGAAGGGTAAACACTATTTAAGCGCGACGACACCGGCAAAATTGTACCATTTGAAAAATGTTTCGCAAGAGCGGAATCCGGCATCTGTCAGCATTTGAATGTCTTCGCTCAGCTTGTACGGAACAAGTACATTTTCAAGCGCTTCCCGCTTCTGGACAATTTCTGTTTCATCATAATCATTACGACGTTTCAGATCGTAGTAGTATTTGATGAATTGCCTGTTAAATTCGCTGTTTTCTGCCAACACTTTTTCGATGATGATGAGGCAGCCTTCCGGATTGAGTTGCTGACAGATGGAATTGATCAAACGCTGGCGGTTAATGGGACGGACAAACTGCAGGGTGAGGCAGAGTATGACGACAGACGCATTTTCGAGCGTGACGGGCTTGTTCAGATCGGTTACCTGTAATTGAAATGGTCTGCTTATTCCGTTTGATTCCAGGTTTTTCCGGCATTGGTTGAGCATCTCGGGCGAATTGTCAATGCCCACAAACCGGATGGATGGGGCAAGCATCGGATCAAGCGAGCGAAATGTGGTCCCGGTGGAGCAACCCAGGTCGTACAATGACGTACCCTCTCGGGCATAATCATTCGCGATTTCTGACATCATCCGATGCATCTCCAGGTAAAAGGGCACCGAACGAACCACCATGTCGTCAAAGACATTGGCCACCGCATTGTCAAATTTGAAATCAGTTGATTTCGTAAACTTCTCCTTGAAAATTTTGTCACATTCCATAAAACAGCTATTAAACCATTTGGTGAGACCCCTGTCATCCCGTCAAAACTTGAAGGGCAAAGGTAAAAATTAGTTTACCAAATTTTAATATTTTTTTAATATTTTGAGCATTTTTCTCGTTCAGGAGTTCCTGAGGTCTACTTGCCTTGGTCGCCAGTTAATCTTCATGACACTCAGGTTGGCGTGGCCGCTTTCCCTGATAATGGTGGCAAGGCAACTGTTTGGTTCAGCCTGTTCGACGGAGACGGCAAGCCGGTCGCCGGCAAATCCTTCTTTCAGGTAATTCACTTCGACCGATTCCGGCTCATGCGCATCCAGAAATTCGATGCTGAATTGATCGAGCACCCGTTCCATCGCTTTTACACTGTTGAAATGGGCATTGATGTCCAGTTCGCTGAACCGGACCGGGGTAAAATCGTGGGATTTCGTGCTTTTACCAGGGCGTATGCGGCGGGGTTCGCGGCATGAACCGGTTTTATGGTACCGGGGGAACGTGCTGATATGATCCCGCAGCAGTACAATTTTTTTGGTTTCGGTCTCGAGGATCAGCCAGGCTGTGTTGGCACGGAGCAGCACGCGGCCGTCAGCATCTTCGATGATGAATTCCCGGTATGCGTACACACCGTCAGTTCCGGCAGACCATGTCTTCAGCGTGATGGTGTCCTGCCATGAGGGGTATTTTTCCACGACCACGTACAGGCGCGAAAGCACCCAAAACATGTGGTTGCTGTGGAGCTGGTCATAGCCCCAGTCCATCACCTGCGCATGTGCCCATGCTGCTTCAAGCATAAAATGGAACAATGAACAGATTGATGCCTTCCCCTGTTGATCGGTGTCATAGGAACGGATGTCGATTTTTTGAAGATATTTTTCCATTTTTGCTTCCATGATCGTTAAACCTTTCGACAAAAGTATTGTTCAGCTTTGAAAATAGGCAAGCTTTAGCGACTTTTGCGAAAACTTTTTTTGATGGCCAAGATTATCATTAAAACAGAAGATCAGATTGAAGGTATCAGGCAAAGCAGCCGGCTTGCCGGTAAGACGCTGGTTATGATCGAAGAACATATCCGCGAAGGGGTAACCACGGAATACCTCGACCGCCTGATCAGCGAGTTTATCCATGATCATGGTGCGGTTCCGGCAACCCTCGGGTATAATGGTTATCCGAAAGCTTCCTGCATTTCGCTGAATGAAGTGGTATGTCATGGCATTCCGGGGCCTGATACGGTTTTAAAGGAAGGGGATATCCTGAATATTGATATTACAACCATCTTAAACGGATACTATGGTGATACCAGCAAGATGTTCCAGGTGGGAGCAATCTCTCCCGCGGCGGAAAAGCTGGTTCACGCGGCAAAGCATTGTCTGGACCTGGGAATTCAGCAGGTGAGGCCGGGCAACTATTTCGGAAATGTCGGGTTCGTGATTGGCCGTTACGCCAAATCGCAGCATTTCAGTGTCGTCTACGAGTATTGTGGCCACGGCGTGGGCATTGATTTTCACGAAGAGCCACAGGTCGACCATCTTGCAAGACGGAATTCAGGCGCCATCATGCAGCCTGGAATGATCTTTACCATCGAGCCCATGATCAATGAAGGGAAGCCGACAACCCGGGTTGACCGGCATGACGGCTGGACGGCCCGTACCAGCGACGGAAAACTCTCCGCGCAGTACGAACACACGATTTTGGTTACCCGGGATGGAAGTGAAGTCCTCTCGGACGTGACGGGAGAGTATGACTGAACGTGATGAGAACGGTGCTTAAAAAACTGGTTTCACGCATCGGCAATGACGCTGATCAGGGAATTGAGGAAAGGAAAAAAGGCATTTTGCTGAATTTATTTTTTTACTTCTATTTCCTGGTTGCAGCAGGTTTTATCGTTTTTAATTTAGCCGTCAACAATACTTTTGCGCTCATCGTGGACGTTTTCGGTTTCGCGTGCGGGTTGTTCTTGTATTATCTTTTCCGGGTCAGGCGAATGGTGATCCCGGTGGCCTGGGTCTTTGTGGCGGTCACTGTCTCGTTGATGACATTCCTGATCTTAAGCGGAGGGATGAGTCGGAACGAGCTGGTATTCGCCTTGTTAATCCCGGTGCCCGTGATCCTGCTTTTGGGGAGAAGGGACGGACTGATTGTCCTCAGCGTTTTTTTGTTTCTGAACCTCATGGGCTTTGTCCTTTTTCATGATGCTTCCTGGTTTCCCGATTATGATCTGAAGATGGTTTGCAGGATCGTGATCGTTTTTGTATTGGTGGCACTGATGGCTTATGCCAACGAGTTTGTCTTCGGGGTTCTTTACCAGGGATTGGAAAAACTGTCCGCGTCCCTGAGGGTGGGCCAGCAACGCTATAAGAACCTTGCCGGGAACAAGGAGAAGTTTGTTTCGCTTATTTCACACAGCCTGGCCGACCATATCGGCAAGTTTGCTTCTACGGCTTCGTTGTTGCATGATGACTATGACGGGATGAGCGAGCAAAGAAGAAAAGAAGTGATCCGGGACCTGGTCCGTATTTCTCATCAAAACCGCAAACTTTTGGATGACTTGCTGCATTGGGCGACTGTGCAGAGCGATATCATTCCGTTTCATCCAAAACCCGTTAAACTTGAAAAAATTTACCGGGAAGTGATTGAACTCTTTCATCCGCTGATCGAAGAAAAGAAATTGTCATTCTTTTTGAAGATGAAGAGTAATTCGGAGGTTGTCGCGGACGAGAATATGGTAGGGGCCATCATGCGGGGACTGGTGTCAAACGCGGTTAAATTCTCTTTTCCGGGAGGAGAAGTGAGGATATCGGCGAGGGAAGTTCAGGATAAAATGGTTGTCACCGTGACTGATAAAGGTACCGGCATGTCGGAGGAAGATCTGCTGCGAATCAATGCTTCGCTTTCTTTCTCGACGGAAGGAACGATGATGGAGACCGGCACCGGTATCGGGTTGATCCTGGTGAAGGAATTTCTTCAAAAGCATGGCGGTGATTTTCACGTGGAAAGCAGGAAGGGAAAAGGAACGGAGGTCACATTCACCTTGCCTTTGGCAGAATAGGCGACTGCAGGATTGCAATGTGAACCCATTCCGTTGTTTTTTCATTCTTCTCCTTATCTTTGCAAACAAAAACGATGTTGTTAATTATTGAAGAGAAAGATTTACAGAAGTTCATTATGGTGGGGGACCGGGTGTTAATTAAACCCAAGAATCCGACGGGTCAGACGCAGTCGGGACTGTACCTGCCGCCAACTGTTCAGGAAAATGAGAAAGTACAAAGTGGTTATGTGGTCAAAGTCGGACCTGGCTATCCGATCCCTGCGATAACGGATCAAGACGAACCCTGGAAGGAGAATAAGGAAGAGGCGAAATATATTCCGCTCCAGGCTAAGGCTGGTGATCTGGCTGTTTTTATGAATAAAAGCGGGCTGGAAATTGAATTCAACAAAGAAAAGTATATGATCATCCCCCATTCAGCCATCATGATGATTATTCGTGACGAAGGTTTGTTTGAGTAGTAACAGATTGAAACTTTGATAACGGTTTCTTTCCTGCGGAATTACGATCTGTTAAATTTTTGTGTCTTTTAATTTCAATTTATAATAAAAAGTACACGTCTTCGAATTTTTTAATACCTTGTGGCCAATTTTTAAAGGGTGAGAC
>CAZANK010000338.1:0-4553 GCA_964486235.1 uncultured Prolixibacteraceae bacterium
GGGATATACCGCCGGGGAACTGATCCGGATCTTACTCAATCACCCGGAGGCCGAACTGTCTTTCGTACAAAGTACCAGCAACGCGGGCAATCCTGTTCATCGGGTACATCGTGACCTTTTGGGTGATACCGCGATGAAATTTGTCGCCCATCCCGATTTTGACCGCTGTGAGGTGCTTTTCCTTTGCATGGGACACGGGAAGTCAAAAGCGTTTCTGGGCGCACAAAGCATCCCTGCACCAATCAGGATTATTGACCTGAGCCATGATTACCGGCTCAAGGCCACGGGAAATGATTTCGTGTACGGGCTGCCTGAGCTCAACCGGGAGTTGATCCGGACGTCCGGAAAGATCGCCAACCCGGGTTGCTTTGCCACGGGCATCGAGCTGACGCTCCTGCCGCTGGCTTCCGCCGGACTGCTCACCGACGAGGTGCACGTCCATGCCATCACCGGCTCGACCGGCGCGGGACAGGCACCGTCGCAAACCTCCCATTTCAGTTGGAGAAGCGGCAACCTTTCCGTTTATAAGGCCTTCGGTCACCAACACCTGGGCGAGATCACCCAAAGTGTGAAACAACTTCAGCCTGCGTTTGAAAAACCGATCAACTTCATCCCCGTGCGGGGTAATCACACCCGGGGTATCCTCGTATCGACCTATACCACGTACCACGGAACACTGGAAGAAGCGGCCGCCCTCTATGAAAATTACTATTCCGATCATCCGTTTGTGTTTGTAACCGCTGAAAATCCGGATATGAAACA
Organism: uncultured Prolixibacteraceae bacterium; assembly: GCA_964486235.1. GTDB lineage: Bacteria > Bacteroidota > Bacteroidia > Bacteroidales > Prolixibacteraceae > JBCFBK01. The sequence goes on from CAZANK010000338.1 coordinate 763, forward strand.
GGTTGTTAATACCAATAAGGTCCTTCTTCACCTGGAAAAACACGGGGACAAACTGATGATTTTAAGTGTCACCGACAACCTGTTAAAGGGGGCATCGGGACAAGCGGTACAAAACATGAATCTCATGTTCGGCCTGGATGAAAAAGCCGGACTGAACCTAAAACCTGTATCTTTTTAATGATGGAATTATTTGACGTATACGCGCTGTTCAACATCACGCCTGTCCGGGCAGAAGGTTGTTATCTCTGGGATGACCAGGGGCGTCGCTACCTGGATCTTTACGGGGGCCACGCGGTGATCTCCGTGGGTCACAGTCATCCGCATTATGTGGAAAAAATCAGTAACCAACTGAAACAAATCGGCTTTTACAGCAACTCGGTGAAGATCCCTCAGCAGAAGGAACTGGCCGACAGACTGGGAAGACTGTCAGGCTTTGATCATTACCGGCTGTTTTTGTGCAACTCGGGGGCCGAAGCCAATGAAAACGCGATCAAGCTGGCGTCGTTTGCCACGGGAAGAAAGAAGGTCGTTCATTTCAGTAAATCCTTTCACGGGCGGACTTCAGGCGCCGTGTCCATCACCGACAATCCCAAGATCATCGCGCCCTTCAACGAAACGCCCCATGCCGTCCAGGTTGCCTGGAACGACATGGACCAGGTGAAACAACAGTTGGAAACCGGCGAAATTGCCGCGGTCATCATCGAAGGTATCCAGGGCGTCGGGGGCATCCGGGTTCCGGAGCCAGCCTTTCTGGAAGCGCTGGGAAGACAGTGCAAACAATACGGCACCCTTCTCATTCTCGATGAAATTCAGTCGGGTTACGGACGAAGCGGCAAATTCTTCGCCTTCCAATACAGCCAGGTTGTTCCCGACATGATTACCACGGCCAAAGGGATGGGAAACGGATTCCCCATCGGTGGGATACTGATCAGTCCCGACCTGAAACCCCAGACGGGCATGCTCGGCACCACCTTTGGAGGCAATTACCTGGCCTGTGCCGCAGGGATCGCCGTCCTGGAGGTCATCGAACAGGAAAACCTGATCGACAACGCGGCAAAGACAGGAAACTACCTGCTCGAACAACTCGCATCGTTCCAGCAAATCAAGGAAATAAGGGGGAAAGGACTGATGATTGGCGTCGAATTTGACGGGTCGGTCAAACGGATCCGCCAGAGACTGCTGGAAGAAGAATCTGTTTTCACCGGGTTCTCAGGCACCAACGTGATCAGACTTCTGCCGCCTTTGACGCTGAGTTTGAAACAGGCTGACGAATTTCTCAGTAAGTTTGCAGACGTATTGAAAAATTGAATATGAACCACTATCTTGATGCTCGTCTTGCTGCTTGTGTCTTGATACCTGATACTGAAAACTATGCAAATTGGCAAAATCGCTGTACTGGGAGCAGGGAACATGGGTGGATCCATTGTGAACGGGATCATCCAGTCACGTTACCTGGATGCCGCCTCTGTTTACGTGGCTGATCCAAGAGAAGGGATTCTGGAAGGATTCCGCGCGAAGGGCGTTCACACCTGTCAAAAAAACATCGAAGCCGCGGAAGCGGCCGACCTGGTTATTTTCGCCGTAAAACCGTACCTGATCGAAACGGTGATCCGGGAGGTCAGGCCGGCGCTTACGCCCGGCAAGATACTGGTATCGATCGTGACCGGCGTCAGCCTGAGTCGGCTGGAAGTTCTGGCAGGCGGCGGTCAATTGGGCATTTTCAGGGTCATGCCCAATACGGCGATCGCCATTCAGGAATCCATGACCTGCATCGCGTCCGGCGGAAATCCGGGCGAAAGTCTCGAAATCGTAAAGGATTTGTTTGATCACCTTGGAAAGACCGTCGTGATCAGCGAAGAACTGATGGCCGCGGCGACAGTGCTGGCTTCGTGCGGAACCGCTTTCGCCCTGCGGTATCTGCGTGCAGCCATGCAGGGAGGTATCGAAATGGGATTCAGCGCCGACATGGCCCAGTTTATCACCGCCCAGACGGTGCGGGGTGCCGTTCAGTTGGTCCTCAACACAGGCAATCATCCGGAAAAGGAAATCGACAAGGTGACAACCCCCGGCGGCATCACCATCACCGGCATCAACGAAATGGAACACCAGGGTTTCAGTCCCGCAGTGATCCAAGGACTGATCTCCGCTTTTAAAAAGATCGGATAAGGAGTTTGACAGTTTGAACGAATGGATTTTAACGCGAAATATAAAAGGATCACGGTCAAAGTGGGGAGCAATGTCCTCACCAAACAGGACGGGACGCTGAACGTGGCACGTATCGCCCATCTGGTCGACCAGATTGCTTTCCTGCATCACAACGGGGTGGAGGTTATCCTGGTTTCGTCCGGAGCCGTTGCTGCCGGCAGAAGCGAACTGAAATGCCGCAAGAAACTTGACCCGGTCTCTTCACGGCAGTTATGGTCGGCAATCGGACAGGTCAAGCTGATTAACCGGTATGCTGACTTTCTCAGGGACCATGATATCATCTGCGCCCAGGTACTGACCACCAAGGACAACTTCGCCGACCGGACGCACTACCTGAACATGAAAAACTGTTTTACCACGTTACTGGAAAACAGCGTGATACCGGTGGTCAACGAAAACGACACCATCTCCGTCACGGAACTCATGTTCACCGACAACGACGAATTGTCAGGGTTGATCGCGGGCATGCTCAATTCGGAAGCGCTGATCATCCTCACCAATGTCGACGGGATTTACGACGGCGATCCGGAATCGCCTGATTCTGCCATTATTGAAGAGATTACTGTCAAAGAACGGGACTGGATAAAAAATGTCGCCACCCGGAAATCCGGGTTCGGCCGGGGGGGAATGCTCACGAAAAGCGCCATTGCGCGCAAGGCAGCCCGGGAAGGGATCGCGGTTCACATCGCCTCCGGCCTCAGAGACCACGTTCTTGTTGACATCCTGGGAAATAAAAACACAATCAAACATACGCTGTTCAAACCTGAAGACCATAAATCGTCGAACGTCAAAAAATGGATCGCCTATTCCGACAGTTTTGCCAAGGGAAAACTGGTCATCAACGACGGGGCGAAGCAGGCTTTATACGCTTCCGGGGCGGCCAGCCTGCTGCTGATTGGAGTGACCGCGGTGAAAGGCGTTTTTCAAAAAGGCGATATCGTGAAAATCGTCGACGAACAAGGCAAATCAATTGGCTGGGGTAAATCACAGTTCAGCTCCGACACGGCAGAAAAGGAACTGGGAAACAAAAACAAGAAGCCGATCGTACATTATGATTATTTATATCTGAAAGATTAAAAAACCATTTCCGGATGAATACTTTTCGCCGGATCGTACGCGAACAAACGATTCAGGTGTTACCTTTGTGATTCACATAACAAACCCGAAAGGCATGAACATAAAAGAGCAACTGGAACTCACCCAAAAGGCCGGCAGGAAGCTCAACCTGTTCACGGTGAGTCAGATCAACCAGATTCTGAGCGATGTGGCCGACGCGGCCGTGGCCCACACCAATACCATCCTGACGGAAAACAAAAGAGATCTGGACCGGATGGACGTGTCCGATCCGAAGTACGACAGGCTCAGGCTGACAGCAGGGCGGATTGCGGCGATTGCCGCCGACATCCGGAATGTCTGTTCCCTACCGTCTCCGCTGGGACGCGTGCTGCTCGAAACGACACGTCCCAATGGCATGAAGATTAAAAAGATAGCCGTCCCCTTTGGCGTGATCGGCATCATCTACGAAGCCCGCCCCAATGTCACGTTCGACGTCTTCTCCCTGTGCCTGAAGTCCGGAAATGCCTGCG